>NZ_JBHTNH010000030.1:0-506 GCF_042679865.1 Lentibacillus salinarum
CTCGGCTTAGGTCCCGACTAACCCTGAGCGGACGAGCCTTCCTCAGGAATCCTTAGGCATTCGGTGAAAGAGATTCTCACTCTTTTTTCGCTACTCATACCGGCATTCTCACTTCCAAACGCTCCACCAGTCCTCACGGTCTGGCTTCACAGCCTTTGGAACGCTCTCCTACCATTGTTCGTAAGAACAATCCGCAGCTTCGGTGATACGTTTAGCCCCGGTACATTTTCGGCGCAGAGTCACTCGACCAGTGAGCTATTACGCACTCTTTAAATGATGGCTGCTTCTAAGCCAACATACTGGTTGTCTGGGCAACTCCACATCCTTTTCCACTTAACGTATACTTAGGGACCTTAGCTGGCGGTCCGGGCTGTTTCCCTTTCGACTATGAACCTTATCACCCATAGTCTGACTCCCAAGGCTGTGTCGCCGGCATTCGGAGTTTGACTGAATTCGGTAACCCGGTGAGGGCCCCTAGTTCAATCAGTGCTCTACCTCCGGGACAC
>NZ_JBHTNH010000031.1:0-510 GCF_042679865.1 Lentibacillus salinarum
GGAAATCCCCGGTTCACAGTCTACTTACGACTCACCGGGGCATATCGGTGTTAGTCCCGTCCTTCTTCGGCTCCTGGTACCAAGGCATCCACCGTGCGCCCTTAATCACTTAACTAATTTATCGTTCATTAAACGAACGCATTGATTGATGTCGTTGAATGTCTTGCTCTTATTTAGTTTTCAAGGTACAAAATGGAGCCTAGCGGGATCGAACCGCTGACCTCCTGCGTGCAAAGCAGGCGCTCTCCCGGCTGAGCTAAGGCCCCGTGTTGCAATTTGAGATGGTGGGCCTGGGTGGACTCGAACCACCGACCTCACGCTTATCAGGCGTGCGCTCTAACCGACTGAGCTACAGGCCCATCTATATAAGAGACAATTAATCTCTCAAAACTGAACCAAACAACCAGACCTGCATACCGATATTAAATCGGCGTTTCCGTATTATCTATCCTTAGAAAGGAGGTGATCCAGCCGCACCTTCCGATACGGCTACCTTGTTACGACTTCACC
>NZ_JBHTNH010000032.1:0-586 GCF_042679865.1 Lentibacillus salinarum
TCGAATTTCGTCGTTGGCTTGTTTTTCCGCTGCTCATGTATCTAAATGCATACATTCCGCTGCTCGAAACTGCGCCGCCTCGAACTTCTCGGTCCTTTTTATCCTCCTTTTTGAACAGACTCTTATAGGAAATTTATTCAATTTATGACCAGTCCATCAAAGTTGATAGAAATACCTAATTTAAATCAAAGGTGACTGGGGATTGATGAAAAACACAATCACTAAGCTCTTGGAATACACTGAAATAAGACAAACACCTAAGAAGAAAGTGGAGAGGAAGATAAGATAGTGTTAAACCGATCGACAAGACACATAATTCCGCAACATATTGTCTGGCACTCAATCAATTTCTACCAACTTCCTTTTTCGCGGGAAAGCTACTGTCGTTGTCTAAAATATCTTTTCTATACAAAGCTATACAAAAGAACCAGCTTACAAAAATGTAAGCTGGTTTTCGGCTTGCCTGGCGGCGTCCTACTCTCGCAGGGGTTAAACCCCAACTACCATCGGCGCTGGAGAGCTTAACTGCTGTGTTCGGCATGGGAACAGGTGTGTCCTCTCCGCTATTGCTACCAGACCGTTTAAA
>NZ_JBHTNH010000033.1:0-620 GCF_042679865.1 Lentibacillus salinarum
TTTTGTTGTGATACCTGTACCTTTTTAATCTCTTTATCTGTAATAATACCACCAAAGTAACTATATTCAGAACCCTCCATATAATCCACAGTAATACCATTCGCTGGGCTTAAAGAAGGGATGTTCAGGAAAATATCGAAGCGTGGTTCATCCAGTGCTACAACAAGGTGAGTTTCTACCTTATCCTTGAAAAGTATGATGTATTTTGTATCTTCAATTTGCTTATAAAGAATTTTTGATTGTGGAAAACCCCGATAATCACTTAGATAATCACTTGCAAGTTCTGAATCAAATATGAACTTTTCTGCTTCAAATAAAGATTTCTCTATAGTCTCAATATCCTGATTTAAATACGCATTTTTTTGTTTTAATTTTTCATTTTCCTTTACTGGATTCGTTTCGCTATCCGTCTCACTTGGTGGAACATTACTTTCGTCAGTGTCTATAAAAAAAATAACTACAACAAAGAAAATAATAACTATAATAACCAGAATTACATTTTTGTTTATCCTCATTTTTTACCTCTAGTGTTATATTTAATTAATCTTCTGCCATTTCCCTTAATACCATCGTCTCATAACTCCATCATCTCCACAATAAGTTATGCAACAATCTGGCCC
>NZ_JBHTNH010000034.1:0-637 GCF_042679865.1 Lentibacillus salinarum
CGGGAGTTTGACACCCAAATTGAATAAAAAGTGACCGTAAGCCAACTCAGGCTTATATTTTTTTGTCAAATTTTACTTAAAATTATTGCGTACTATTTCGTACTATCGTATAATAAGGATACTAGCACCGTACGGAGGAGATGTTTGTGCGCATTAAAAAAAGTGTTTCCAAGGGTTCAACATCTTATTCTGTTATTAAAGATGTTTACCGTAACGGCAAGAAATCCTCAAAAGTCGTTGAAGCTTTGGGAAACGATGAGGAAATTTTAGAGAAGCACCCTGGTGTGGATCCCTATACTTGGGCAAAAGAATATGCCAAAAAATTAACACAGGAAGAAAAAGAAAATCATTATAAAGTCATTGCCAAATTCAGTCCAATTAAGCAGATAGAATGGAATAAGCAAACGCTATTCAATTCAGGTTATCTTTTTTTACAATCGCTTTACCACGAACTGAAACTGGATAAAATCTGTCAGAAAATCGCTCAAAAATATGAATTTGAATATGATCTTAATGAGATTCTTTCGCGTCTTCTGTATTTGCGTATTCTACACCCTGCTTCAAAAAAGGGAACGTTTGAACATTCGAAGGACTTACTTGAACCGGCACAATTTCAGTCCCATCAAATCTATCGGGC
>NZ_JBHTNH010000035.1:0-652 GCF_042679865.1 Lentibacillus salinarum
TTAAACGACCACCTGCTAAAGCAGGTGGATTTGGACATAAATGTCGGCGACTAAAGTCGCTGCTCCAGGCTGAAGTCCTGCTCAAAGTCCTTAAGCTGAAGCATATTCTAAATATGACTGAACTCATTCTTCAATCTTGAATATGTCGTCTCCGCCTTCATTGAATTGATTGGCTATATAATTTCTTATTATCTCTTCCGTTACCGTTCCAACTGTAGCGCAAAAGTATCCCCTTGCCCACAAGTGTTGTCCCCAATATCTCTTCTTGAGTTCGGAAAATTCATCCTGTAATAATCTTGATGATCTCCCTTTTAGGTACTGCAAAATTTTACTTGGAGCTATACTTGGCGGACAAGATATTAACAAATGAATATGGTCTTTCCCAACACTCCCTTGCAAAATTGTAATCCCTCTCGCTTCACAACCTTGCCTAATCAATTCTCTTGCGCGTACTGCTATCTGCCCTCGTAATACTTTATATCTATACTTTGTCACCCATATAACGTGATATTTGATATCATATACCGCATGACCACTTTTTCGATATCCGTCCATACTTTCACCTCATAATTTAGTATGGACAAAAAAGATAGGGCTAAAAGCTGATACCGTCTAAAGACGGTGGAGTTAGACCACGCATTTGTAAGTTAAA
>NZ_JBHTNH010000036.1:0-711 GCF_042679865.1 Lentibacillus salinarum
CCACGCTTCCACCCCGGACCTATCCACCTCATCGTCTCTGAGGGATCTTACTCACTTGAAGTGATGGGAAGTTTCATCTTGAGGGGGGCTTCATGCTTAGATGCTTTCAGCACTTATCCTGACCACACGTAGCCACCCAGCTATGCTCCTGGCGGAACAACTGGTACACCAGCGGTGTGTCCATCCCGGTCCTCTCGTACTAAGGACAGCTCCTCTCAGACTTCCAGCGCCCACGACGGATAGGGACCGAACTGTCTCACGACGTTCTGAACCCAGCTCGCGTACCGCTTTAATGGGCGAACAGCCCAACCCTTGGGACCGACTACAGCCCCAGGATGCGATGAGCCGACATCGAGGTGCCAAACCTCCCCGTCGATGTGAACTCTTGGGGGAGATAAGCCTGTTATCCCCGGGGTAGCTTTTATCCGTTGAGCGATGGCCCTTCCATGCGGAACCACCGGATCACTAAGCCCGACTTTCGTCCCTGCTCGACTTGTAGGTCTCGCAGTCAAGCTCCCTTCTGCCTTTACACGCTTGCGAATGATTTCCAACCATTCTGAGGGAACCTTTGGGCGCCTCCGTTACCTTTTGGGAGGCGACCGCCCCAGTCAAACTGCCTGCCTGACACTGTCTCCGGACCGGGTCACGGTCCTGGGTTAGAATGTTCGTACAGCCAGGGTGGTATCCCACGGGTGCCTCCACGTAAGCTGG
>NZ_JBHTNH010000037.1:0-799 GCF_042679865.1 Lentibacillus salinarum
AGTTCTCTTCAATACCTGAAATGAATGCAGGAGACATATCGCTACAGAAATCTTTGATTTGAGAACGCGAAACACCTTTACTGTCAAGGAATAGACAGAATTCCTGCAGTACGTCGGATCCTTTACCTTCCGTGACAAAAATAACCTTTCTGGTGTCCGTATCAACAAATAACGTGACGTACTTATGTCCTTTACTGCGGGAAGTTTCATCCATGGCCACACTTTTTAAGTTGGACACATCGATTTTTTCAACTTCTTTATCAACATAGTATTTAAATACTCGCCAAAGGCGGGTATCGTGTTCACCAACTTTACGAGCAACTGCAAGAACCGGCATTTCCACCATCAACGACAATACATGATGTTCAAATAGCGTGGAAAATCCGGCACCAGGTCGCGCCCAATCAATGATTACCGTACGTATTTTTCCGCATGATTCGCATTTAACCCTCGGCATTCTTGCATGGAGTGTTGTTTTATATTGCCAGAAATCGAGGTGTCTCCATGTACGATCCTGGTCTTGGGTATCATGAACTTTACAGCCTGGTGCCTCGCAATTAGGGCATGAAAATTCAGCGCCTTTTCTGTACTCAATGTAAATGTGCAACGTTTTTTCTTCTTTAGCTAATTCATGGTGAAAGACATACCAAGGTTCGGGTATTTCTAAAGCAGATTCAAATACATTATATTTTTCTTGGAAATCATTCATAACGGTCAACTCCCAGGTAATTTAATAGGTTTTTACCTAGTGTTGACACCTATATGAGGTTTTAGACTAAACACTAAATAGCGAAGAAGC
>NZ_JBHTNH010000038.1:0-1197 GCF_042679865.1 Lentibacillus salinarum
CCTTTTGCCGAATGGTTTCTTCTAATATTTGCTGATATTAAATCTTAAGTATTACACAGGTCCTCACTTTGTAAATTCAGCTTTAAATAAATATACAACATCGTATTTTTTTAATTCATTGGGATCTTCATAAAAATTTGAACGTAAAGATATTGTATTTTGTTTTGAATAAATAATACCAGCCAGGACTGTTTCCCCTTGCTCTGCAGATTTTTCACTTACCTGAAAGCTACCTGAAACACTCAGCTTGTTATCAACTTCTTTATCCACCCCGATAGTTGAGCCCGTGCTACCGCTTGTGTCCCCACTAGTGTTGATACCTATATTAAATGTACGTTTTTGTGCTTCTTCATTTTTCTTTGGGGTTGTAAGTATAATTGCTCCATTTTCCCTCGACTGGGATGACAACTTACTTAATTTGTCATCAACTAACTCTCCGTCTTCGTATTTTTCTATCCATGCAGATACTTTTTTGTACTCACTATCTATACTGAAATTAAATACAAATGAATTATCTGAAGTAGTTGAAAGAATCGCTTTTTCCATGTTTGATAAATCAGTACTGGAAATAGTATTCGTATCGGTTTTGGTGTTACTACTCTCGCTATCGCAAGCACTTAATATAAAAGCGAGTATGGTGATTAATATTAAAATACCGAACCTCGTTTTCAATTCCTTCCCCCCTTTTATAGCGATTTTATTTTTATTCACAATACGTCACACTTGTCTAATTAAACCCATTCCGTTAAATGTCCCAATGAAGCAATATGTTTTCTTAGAAATGCTTCGTTTTTCTCCGAACTTCTTTTCCAACAATTTTAGCTCTTATGTTTAGCATTGGCGCTAAATCCTTATCCCGGATTAGCGACCTGTAATTGAATTGTTGCCTTAGTTCTTAGTCCTCCACTAAATAAGATTTTTGCCATAAAATCACACCATCATTATCAAGGGCTTGGATCTTCATATTATCTGGGTTATCTTCACTATCCCCTTTATCATTTTCAAAAATGCTGTACCATCCAGAGATGTCATCTTCCATTTTAAAAATGTTGGCTTTATGTACTTTTTTATTTTGTTGTGATACCTGTACCTTTTTAATCTCTTTATCTGTAATAATACCACCAAAGTAACTATATTCAGAACCCTCCATATAATCCACAGTAATACCATTCGCTGGGCTTAAAGAAGGGATGTTCA
>NZ_JBHTNH010000039.1:0-1291 GCF_042679865.1 Lentibacillus salinarum
CGCTGAAACGAAAAATCGGGATGAAATACACCACCATCATCACTTTATTCCCCTTATTTTTAAGAGAATCCAAGAAAAATTCGGGTCTTTGCTCGCATCTCTCGCATCTTTGATGGATGAAAAATATTTTTCACCGGACTTTTAGAGGTACTTGGGAGAAGTATTTTTTATTGGCTAGAGAAACTTCAACTTTTGTATGCTGGTACAAATACAATTAGAGGCAGACTCTTTCAAAAAAGAAATGATCCTATATTTGGAAAAGAATTAAAACAAGCCATTAAAAGCCAGAAGATAAAAATTAAACCACGGGTAACAAAGGTTGAAGGTAAAAAGGTAACCTTTTCTGATGGTACTTCACTTAAAGTAAATCAAATCATCTGGGCTACTGGTTTTGTTCCATCTTATGAAATAATCCACATTGATGGAGCAGTTGATAAAAAAGGCAGACCTATACATAGTCGTGGTATAAGTCCTATTGATGGGTTATATTATATTGGACTACCTTGGCAACACAATCGTGGCTCTGCCCTTGTTTGTGGTGTTGGAAGAGACGCCGCGCACTTAATGGATAAATTATATTCGAAAAGTTGAATAGTCAATAAACGGGGCGCGCTAATCGAATAAGAAAGCTTTTTTGATACCAAATATGCCGATTTAAAAAGGATGTTGAAGGAACAAATAAAATGTGTACAAATAATGATTACGTGGTATAATTAACATAGAAACATTATAAGTGAATACAATATTAAAGACCGCCCATGCTGGTACATGGAGCGGTCTCAATAGACCGAACCCCGTCAAGAGGGGGAAAGGTAGCGAGCGAAAATAATCCCTCACGGACCTGCTAAAGTGCATGAGGGATTATTTTCTATGGTTATTATCAGATACGATGAACGCAAGCTTTCATCCCGAAGGATATCATGAGCGTTAGCGCACTAACAATGTCCATTGGCAAGCACCTCCCTCCCCGGGAAGTCTCCCAACGAAGACTAACGGCAGATCGACAGTGCCACCAAACCCCTCATGCGAAGCCAGTCTATTGAATTCTATTATAACATATTGCGATTATTTATACTGTCATTTCTGAGGAGATATTTGTTCTTCTTCAAATTGGACATGATAAATAAATATCTCTAGTACGAATCATTCTTCCGTAACATAACACGGGAGTTTGACACCCAAATTGAATAAAAAGTGACCGTAAGCCAACTCAGGCTTATATTTTTTTGTCAAATTTTACTTAAAATTATTGCGTACTATTTCGTACTATCGTATAATAAGGATACTAGCA
>NZ_JBHTNH010000040.1:0-1358 GCF_042679865.1 Lentibacillus salinarum
AGCGTACTATTTTCCTTTTTTGGTTTGTTTTAAAATTTTTTTCATGTTTTTTTGAGTAACTATTTCAAAGTCGGTTCTAAAGCCAAATGCTTCATGTAAAGCATCCGTAATTTCTGTTCGTGTATATGCAGGTATGTATCCTTCTCCATCTAATTCTCGCATGTTCATATTCCGCAACGTACTGATTAATTCAGGACATGTAAAGCTTTCATCTAATTTTTTCTCTAAAATGCGATAAATCAATAATGCTAGGAAACATGTTAAAAAATGTGCTTTTATTCGAGTTTCTCTCTGCAAGTAAACAGGTCGAGCCTGGAATTCACTTTTTAATATTCGAAATGTCTCCTCAATCTCCCATCTCCTGTGATTAATCTTGATAATTTCCTCAATAGTGGATTCCAGATTGGTACATACCGCATAAAATCCATCATACATGGATTCATGATCGATCTGGTCTTGATTCAGAGCTGCCTGAGTCTTGTCTGCAATTTCACCATCGTCCGTGACATGTGTTGCTTTAATGAATCGCTTCGGGTCATTCTGGTTATGTTTATTCAACGAGCTTGGATTGTCCACCTTCTTCTTCGCACGTTCAACTTGTTTTTCCCGAATAGAAGCTTGATATCGCTGGTAAACAGGTGAGTAGGTAACAATTAGCTTTTGTTCCAATCCATTTTCTTTTATCCAGCGCTCTTTGTAGTACGTTTTCTGGTCATTTTTGAGTTTGCGAACATCATCTAAATTTATTTTTTTATTGCTTCCTGGTATTCGCCATCCCTCGGAATCCAGAGCCCACTCCTTCAAAAATTTCTTCAGTTTTTTGATTGATTGCGTGGTTACAAATGCGCGTTTTCCTTTCGTGTTATAGATCCGATTTTTATTTGAGGATAGACCGGCATCTGTGCATACTACAAATTTCGAAAGGTTAAAGTCTTTTAGAATACGGCGTTCTAACGGTTTCAAGGTGGTTTGTTCGTTTCTGTTTCCAGGTGTCATACTAAAAGCCAGTGGAAGCCCTGATCCATCCATGAACAATCCCATTTGAACAATGGGGCTGGGACGATTTTCTTTAGAAACCCCATATTGTTTAAAACCGTCTTCTTCCTCGATTTCAAAGAAAAAATTGGTGCAATCATAATATAAAACTTGCGTGTTTCGATCAACAACCTGGAGGCTATTTTTATAGACCATTTCTTCAATAAAATCCGATTGTTCCGCAAGCACCCCAAGCGCCCGATAGATTTGATGGGACTGAAATTGTGCCGGTTCAAGTAAGTCCTTCGAATGTTCAAACGTTCCCTTTTTTGAAGCAGGGTGTAGAATACGCAAATACAGAAGACGCGAAAGAATCTCATTAA
>NZ_JBHTNH010000041.1:0-1584 GCF_042679865.1 Lentibacillus salinarum
CTTTTTATACGAAAATGGGATTTTTGCTCAAAAAAACGCAAAAAAACACCCTCCCGATAATGGGAATACCCATTTTTGAAATTTGGCTATGATTTGATAATAACAGTTTAAGCTGATTCCTGGATATCTACTTCATAGCCCATATTTTGCAGTTTCTTGATAAAATAATCCTTCTTCCTTTCTTTGCTTGGAAGGTAGTCCCAACCAAGCTCTTGATAGGGGGTGTTTGTTTTCAGCATTTGGTAAATGATCCGTAATATTAAATGTGCTAGCGCCATATTGGCTTTGTATGGTCCTCGTCGTTTTACTAATCGATAATAAAAGGAAGATAATCTACTGTCTTTTGTTTTCATAGCGGCCCAGGCTACCTGGCATAGCGTGGCCTTTAAAGCTTTATTTCCTTTATTGGATTTGGAACCTTTTTTTTTACCAGCACTTTCGTTATTACCAGGGCTGAATCCGCCCCATGAAGATATATGTCCATCGGTTGGAAATTTAGACATGTCGATACCAATTTCCGCTAAGATGCTCGCCGCTGCATCCTTTTTAATACCCGGAATGGTCATCAACAAATCCATTTCTTCACGATAGGGGGTTACTAATTGGTCAATTTTACTTTCTAACTGCGCAATTTGTTCTTCGATGTAAACAAGATGATCGTAATGCATTTGAATCAATTCTCGATGGTGGGAACGAATTCGACCATTTAAAGCATCCACAATTTGGGGTACTTTTTTCTTGAGCGTTGTCTTGACCAATGCTCTTACTTGATCGACTTCCAATACTTCACCATTAAGGATGGACTCCAGCAATGCACGTCCGGAAACGCCAAATACATCGGAAACGTATGTGCTAAGTTTGATATTCGCATCTTGCAATATCTTATGGATTCTATTTTTTTCAGACGTTGCATGACCATACAACTTACGACGGTAGCGTGTTAAATCCCTTAAGTCTCTGATTTCTACTGTCGGGACGAAGCTTGATTCAACAAGCCCAGCACGTAACAGTTTTGCGATCCAAGCAGCATCAGAAACGTCGGTTTTTCTTCCGGGCACGTTTTTGATACGCTGTGCATTGGCAAGCACCAATGTAAACTCGCCTTCAAGAATGTTCCAAACGGGTTTCCAATAAACGCCGGTGCTTTCCATCGCAACATCTGTTATCTTGTGTTCGACAAGCCAATCCTGCAGTCTAAGTAATTCTTTGACCGTCGTTCCAAATGTTTTTGTTTCTTTTTTTGGTTTACGGTCTAATGGACCATATAACACGCACGCAACAACCGTCTCTTGATGAACATCCAGCCCTGCAACACGTTCTAAAATAGCATCCATACGTCATCCCATCCTTTGTATAATGCTAGGTCATACATTCTTGAGCCTGTATTTTTATACACGTGCTCGTGGCAACAATCGGCGGTGCTCATGAATGTATTAGGTCGGTTTTGAACTCGGGGTTGAAACCACCAAAAAAGAGGCGACCTCTGACCTGCATTAACATAATGTACAGGATTCTTTACAATTAAACCGCTAACCCCCATTTTCATTTATTGCGGTGTCTGACAAGACATGGGGGTTTTGAACA
>NZ_JBHTNH010000042.1:0-1610 GCF_042679865.1 Lentibacillus salinarum
CAGGACCCACGCTTTAAATTTCCAGTTTTCTTTTCAGAATTTTAAAGGTGTTTCCTGCGTTAAATTGCGACAATAGTCATAAAGAAACGACATTCTTCACAGGTGAATGACATACTCGTCCCAACGATTTTTGTCGAATCTTTATTCAATTACGAAACGCTAACCCGGTTTCCAAAACAATTGACTCATCCTGGGCATGGTCCAACGCATCTGTTCCTTCATTTCCTGAATAATTTCCTTGAGTGGTACCTGCCACTCCCGGAAATGATGCAGATGCATGTAGAAATAGCTATATACCATGTTGACGGCTAATACAAGAATGGCCACCCAGGCTTCAATAGCCGTCGGGTCGTGAACGTAGGGATGATCCAGATGCCAATAGGTCTTTAAATCATGAAACCCATTATTTTCAATATCCCACCGTGCAGCGGCAATTTTGGAAATCGTTTCTGTAGGCACTGCCGACTTCGGACAGGTGGTCGCCACCCATCTTTCAATGATTTCTATCTCTGCCTTCTTTTGGCCTCCAACGATTATTTTTCGCTCCGTTTGGCGAACCATCTTAACCATTCGTATGGGGACATTGACCTGCCTCCAACTTCCAAATCCTTCTTCATCCCAGGCCTCGACCTTCACCCGGTCGCCATCGGTATCCTTTTCTTCCCACTGCACGTCGGCAGGGCGATGATCAAAAAGGCCTCTGGCATCCTGCATGATGAGCCGACGTTCTTCTTTCATACGGATCACGGCATCCATACCCTGATCCAGAACTTGATGGATAAACGTTGCCTTAGCGTATAAGGCATCTGCGGTGATGATATCCATCAGTCGTCCATGCCGTTTTACCGTTTCAAGAAGGCGGCTGGCACCAGTGATTTCACCCTCGCCCTTCTCGGCACCATCACGTGGCTTTAAATGTTCCACGCCATAGAGGATACGTGGGTCACCACCGACCTTTTGCAGAACAACAGCCCGATGGAAGTGCTCGATTTCGCCTTCTTTATTTTTTCGAACCAAACAATCCGAACAGCTGCGACTCGTGGAAGTAAACAATTCCACCCCATCTATCGCACCAATACGCCAACCGTCAATATTGCCTTTACGGGGCCCGTGATTTTGTTTGAATTTGGCAATGAACTGATCGTGGCATTGGTCCAGATGATTGGAATCCCATTGACACAAAGCATCCCGCAAGGTGTCATGAGAAGGCTTTCCCTTTTTACGGGAAACCACACGTTTGAACCGACCCTTCTGGATTTCCCGGTCAAAGGCTTCCATGCTTTCCAAGCGAAGAACAAAGCCAATAAACAAGATGATAAAAATTGTCGATGGATTATACTTTTGTGATCGCCTGAAATCGTTTGCCCCCTTGACCATTACATCGAAACCATATACCTTAGTAATATAAAGGATAAACTCCTTTATCCACTGTTTCGACAGTGGAGTCACCTCCTTGGGTTGGGCCCTAAGGAGGTTTTCTTCATTTTGTGATTAAATCCTGCCAATTTCCAGTGAAAATTGAATTTTTTAGCCGAAAACCATAGATCCCCGTTCTTCCTGCCATGTTAAGTCTCGCTTCATGTCTAATCATCTCTTAAGCGTGGACCCTG
>NZ_JBHTNH010000043.1:0-1641 GCF_042679865.1 Lentibacillus salinarum
CAGCACTGAGGAGTAAAAATTTTTCGAGATAATCCTAAAAATATGAAACCTAAAATATGGAAATTATGGTATAATATAACAAATGGGAATGTTATTATACCGCATATTTTAGGGGGGGGGTTTTGAGATGGTTACGAGAAAAGTAAAAAGAACCATGGAAAAAGATGAAAATTATTTTTTCGAGCTCATGAAATTCAAGAAGCACTTTTTTGAAGATTTACAAAATAGGATGAATCATGTATACGATCCACGCCATCAAAGCTACATTGACTATAGTTGCGACGTCCTTCTCTTCATGATCATCCTGAAAAACGCATGTGATCTGGAAAGTATGCGTACGATGACCAATGAATTGAATAAGGATGAATGTATTATTAACATCAAAAGGGCGTTGAACATCGAGACGCTGGAGGAATTACCACATTATGATACCATCAATGATTTCCTCTCGCGCTTGGATCCGGATGAACTGCGTAACATACGGACCTATATGATCCGGGAACTATTGAAAAAGAGATGTTTTGAAACTTCCCGCATTGGCGGCAAGTATTGGGCGATCATTATTGATGGGACCGGGTTATTCACGTTTAATCAGAAGCATTGCGATCATTGCTTGAGACGGGAATACAAAGACGAAGAAGGGAATGTCGTAAAGACTGTTTACATGCATCATGTCCTGGAGGCGAAACTCGTTGTTGGCAATATGGTTTTCAGTGTTGATTCCGAGTTTATTGAAAATGAGTCAGAAGAGGTTCCCAAACAGGACTGTGAATTAAATGCATTTTATCGTTTGGCTTTCCGATTAAATCAGACATTTAAGAGGCTGCCAATCTGCATCATTGCCGATAGTCTGTATGCATGTGAAAACGTATTTAAAACCTGTCATAACAACCATTGGAAATTCCTGTTACGCTTTAAGGAAGACCGCATCAAAAGCATCAGTGAAGAGTTTCATGCGTTGGGTAAGATGGAAGAGACTAATGGGAAAGAGCAGCAGGACAAGATTCGTTGGGTTAATCACATTGCGTATAATGATTGGGACATTCATGTATTGGAAGGTACGATCAAAACGGAAGATGGCCAAAAGCGTTTCATGTTTTTGACCGATATCAAAATCACGGATAAAAACTGTCGAAAGCTTCTCTATGCAGGCAGAAGCCGCTGGAAGATTGAAAATGAAGGTTTCAACAGGCAAAAGCATATCCGCTATCATATCGAACATGCATCAAGCCATAACTATACGGCCATGAAGAACCATTATCTTTTGACGCAAATAACGGATATTTTGATGCAGCTATTGGAAAATGGCTCAAATATACTTAAGCGTGTTAAAAAGACGGCAAAAGAAATATCCTCAAATCTGTTAGAGATCATCCGCATGAAACTCCTAACAGACGAGGATATAACGAAAATGAAAAAACCTACTCAGGTTAGGTTTACCTGATAAGTGCATTATAGCAAAGGATGTGGTGCCAAGCAAAGAAACCTATTTGTATAAAATTTTCAAAAAACTAATTCCCGAAAATTCGGCTTCTCTTTTTTCGTATAACAGGAGAATGATAATTTTCGAATATTCGGTTTATAATATGATGAATTTCAAGAAACAAGTGAAATGAAAATAATTTTAATCCTCAGCGCTGA
>NZ_JBHTNH010000044.1:0-1659 GCF_042679865.1 Lentibacillus salinarum
ACCCCCGAAGGGGATCTGCCTGCTTCCCGCGCTCGACTTGCATGTATTAGGCACGCCGCCAGCGTTCGTCCTGAGCCAAGATCAAACTCTCCAATAAAAAGTTTGCGATAAGATTGACACCGATCAACCTTATGCATATCTTAGCTTCAAAAATTGATACAGGGATTCGAGGTCTTCATCCAATCAGATCAGTGATCTGATTTCCGACCGCTTACCTGACATCTGTTTCAGGCTGGTTGTTTTGTTCAGTTTTCAAAGAGCAAACATATCATCTATTATGGTGGAGCCTAGCGGGATCGAACCGCTGACCTCCTGCGTGCAAAGCAGGCGCTCTCCCAGCTGAGCTAAGGCCCCGAGATGGTCGGGAAGACAGGATTTGAACCTGCGACCCCATGGTCCCAAACCATGTGCTCTACCAAGCTGAGCTACTTCCCGATAATATGACGCGCCCGAGAGGAGTCGAACCCCTAACCTTCTGATCCGTAGTCAGACGCTCTATCCAATTGAGCTACGGGCGCTACTGGTGCCGAGGGCCGGACTCGAACCGGCACGGTAGAAGACCTACCGCAGGATTTTAAGTCCTGTGCGTCTGCCAATTCCGCCACCCCGGCCTTGGATAGGCTTGGCAATAAAAGAGCGGAAGACGGGATTCGAACCCGCGACCCCCACCTTGGCAAGGTGGTGTTCTACCACTGAACTACTTCCGCACAAGGAATTTTAAAGGTAAAATGGTGCGGGTGGAGGGACTTGAACCCCCACGTCGCGAGACACTAGATCCTAAATCTAGCGCGTCTGCCAATTCCGCCACACCCGCAAAATGATGAGCCATGGAGGATTCGAACCTCCGACCCTCTGATTAAAAGTCAGATGCTCTGCCAACTGAGCTAATGGCTCGTGTTTTACTCTCTAACTTGTACAAATGCATTTAATCGTACTCTTCGTGTTGCATACAAATCCAGTGACGTTACATTATTCCTCGTATGCCTGCAGATAGCCTATTCAATGATGTAAAATGTTGGCTAATGACTTAATATTAAATGAATTATTTATTTTTCAAGTAGTAACGCCCGATAAGCGCACTGTTATTTCATTTGATCCGGCATCCCATAAAGTATTTATGAGGAAAACCCAAGGTTTAATTATTTTATTTAAAGTGGTGCCGGCCAGAGGAATTGAACCCCCAACCTACTGATTACAAGTCAGTTGCTCTGCCAATTGAGCTAGACCGGCGTTTGGTAATATAGTGGTTTTAATCCTATGTGTGTTATCACTTTGTGTGCTCGCAGCTTATTCGGTAGATATTTAGCTCGGTGCTCGTCGTGTTGCAAGATAGTTCGATGAAGCCGCACTCCTCGCAGGCCTGCACATGGGAGCCTAATCAGTGATGTTGGCGGCTTGCTCTTCCATTGCTCTTCCAATTGAGCTAGATCGGCAAGTCTAAAATATGGTGGAGGATGCAGGGCTCGAACCTGCGACCCCTTGCTTGTAAGGCAAGTGCTCTCCCAGCTGAGCTAATCCTCCCACACACAACCGCCTGGCGGCGTCCTACTCTCGCAGGGGTTAAACCCCAACTACCATCGGCGCTGGAGAGCTTAACTGCTGTGTTCGGCATGGGAACAGGTGTGTCCTCTCCGCTATTGCTACCAGACCGTTTAAATC
>NZ_JBHTNH010000045.1:0-1704 GCF_042679865.1 Lentibacillus salinarum
AAAAATGGGTATTCCCATTATCGGGAGGGTGTTTTTTTGCGTTTTTTTGAGCAAAAATCCCATTTTCGTATAAAAAGGAGGATAAAAAGGACCGAGAAGTTCGAGGCGGTGCCGTTTCGAGCAGCGGAGTGTATGCCTTTAGATACATGAGCAGCGGAGAAACAAGCCAACGAAGAAATTCGACGTGTCATTTTTACCGGACTTTTTGAACAACCTCTAAAAGTACCGGAACATGCGCTCACCAAAGTTTTCATCTGTTGAGCCCTGTACCTCTACATGGATGAGTATCCATTTTTCTTCGCCATTCTTCAGGAACACTTTGACGATTTCGTCGGCTATAAGTTTACCCTTCTTTTCATCAATGATTTCTTTGTACAATTCCTGTTTAAGAAAATCGGGCGGCTTTGAAAAATCAATATCCTCATATATATCCGGTGCGAAAAACTGCATAAATTCCTTAAACAATGTCTCAATCAAATTCTTCCAAAGTCCATCATAATCCGGTGTCTTCACGTCATATTCGGTCGGCTTTTCAAGCACAGTCCCATTTAACACCATTTTACCACATCCCTCTCTTTTCGTTAATGTTATCTAACTTCAATATACTCGAACATATATTCGTGTTCAAGTGAAAGAGATGATGTGAAAAATTTAAATTACTAGCGTCCCGCAACAAACCCCAGGAAGCCGCTCATAGCGATCATGACTACAATAAAAGATATCATTTTTATGAATCCCTTTTTTGACATTCGTTTATTTTCATCAACATCTTTTCGGATCCACAGGTACATCAGGAACCATATAACAAAGAAACCGATGATAAAATACCATTGCTGCATAGCACTAACACCACGCTTTCGTCTAATATCGTTTCGCTAAAATGACCCAGGAAATGAAGACTGTAGATATGGTCAAGGACACCAAAATATTCAGTACATCCATCGCGTCCAGCGGCACAATATCATTCCCGATAAGAAATGTAAGAACGATCAAATAAATTAGCAATGCAAAAAAGCTGTAGAACATCCCTTTTTGTCTGATCATTTTCGCCCGTTCATCTTTCTGCCGCAACTGCGGATACAAATAGCTCGCTGAAAAAGCCACCACCGTAAACGTGATACACATATAAGTCATTGGTACCGGTGCTGCATTCGCCATAATAGCAATAACGATTAGAAAGCCGCTCATCAGCAAAAACAAAATACCGAGAATAAAATAAGTCCGTGGCATATAATCTTTATTCATTGTCCTGGTCCCCCCTCAAATTCACTTGTAATCTTTTTCCTCAAGGACAAAAATACTCTCCACATTCGTCCGGAAAATTTCCGACATGATCATAGCGAGTGGAAGCGATGGATTGTATTTTCCCTTTTCAATCGAGATAATCGTCTGCCTCGAAACCCCGAGTTCTTCGGCCAGCCCTTCCTGTGAATAGCTGAACCTCTTTCTGTATTCCACTAATTTATTTTTCACGTTGCTGCACCTGCTTTCAGTATTAGTTTATCGTAAAGTAACCTTTACGTAAAGGGTGCTTAACATTTATTTTTGTGAGACAAGGGAAGTTTTGCCGCTCCGGCTGATGTTGGTGCGCCTCCGGTTGATGTTGGTGCGCCTCCGGTTGATGTTGGTGCGCCTCCGGTTGATGTTGGTGCGCCTCCGGTTGATGTTGGTGCGCCTCCGGTTGATGTTGGTGCGCCTCCGGTT
>NZ_JBHTNH010000046.1:0-2431 GCF_042679865.1 Lentibacillus salinarum
TCATGGAAACTCCTCCGTCGATAAAGATATCATAGGAATTATGAATGATACGATCCAATATGGCTTCTGCCAGGGTCCCATCTCCCAGCTTTTCGTACCATCCTTCTATTTCAAATTGAGAACAGAAAATGTTTGATTTCTTACCGAGATAACGTGAATTAACAATTTCCAATAATAAGGTTGCTTCCTCTTTAGAAAGGTCAAATAATAGCCACTCGTCCAGAATCAAAAGATCAACCTTGATGAGTTTTTTCATCAACTTCGAATAACTGCCATCTGCCTGATATTTAGCTATCTTAAATTCTTCTAAAAGATCCGGCAATCGTGTATATTTTACTCTGTAGTATTGACGGCAAGCTTGTACACCATATGCCGTGGCCAACCAGGTTTTCCCTGCGCCTGAAATACCTTTAAATATGATGTCTCTTCCTTCTGCTATATAATCCCCTGTAGATAACTTCATCAATAAATCTTTATTGAGTTTGCGATCTGAATCATAAATAATTTCTTCGATAGCTGCTTTTTCAGGGAATTTGGCTTGTTTTAAAAGTCTGTCCAGTTTGTTACTTTTGCGAACACTTTCTTCATGATCTAACAGGAGACCAAGTAATTCATCGAAGCTCATCTCATTAAAAGAAGGATTCGCGAATAATGTCTCATAGGATTCTGCCATTCCAGATAGTTTTAATGCTTTCATTTTATCATAGTTTTGTTGATTCATTTTTCTTCCCTCCAAAATAAGAAGCTCCACGTGTGAATCCATATTTTTCATCTGTTGTTTCTGAATTAATTTCCGACGCTTTGCGTTCATCTTCTTTATGCACCGTCTTTATCATTGTTTGCACACTTTTGACCGTCGGTCGATTCGTGGCTTCAAGTACTAATTTACAGGCATGTTCAATTTCATAAGACGAGTAAGTCCGCTCTAATTTTTTTAATGTGAAAACAGCGTTCAATGCTTGTTTTTCCACATTGTATTGGTTCAGAATAAAAGTAACTATCTGCGAAGCAAAGGGCCCAACTTCTGCAGCCCATTTCATGGCTTCTTCAGGCGTTTGCTCCACATATAAACGATGATTGTCCGGCATATGTTCCTTTAGAGTGGAGAATTGCCCAAACTTGCCATATAATATTTGATGAGAAGCTACTCTCATGTGATTGAAATACACTTCGATCACATGAGATGACACTTTAATTTCCACTTCTTTTCCAATTAACTCATGTGGAACAGAGTAAAACATACTGTTAACGGTAATATGGTAGTCAGGTCGGACCTTTGCTTTTCGCCATGTTGATAGTTTGTATGGCGTATCCGGAAGAGGGGAAAGGGCAAATTTCTCTTCTTCCAGGAATGCCGACCATCTTGAGCCCGGTCTATTTTGAAATGGCCTATTATTTAACGTTTCTAGTTTTCCCCAAATCTCTTGATTCAGTTCTTCTAATGAAAAGCACGTAACGTTTCTCAAAGCCTGAATAATCCAAGTCGTAACGATATTAACGGAGCCTTCGACACTGGCTTTATCTTTCGGTGAACGTACACGTGCAGGCATAATGACTGTTTCATAATGAGCAGCCATTTCCGCATACGTCTTATTCAAAATCAGTTCTTTAGAAGTATGCTTTGTGACGCCTGTTTTCAAATTGTCAGGAACAATGATCTGTGGCGTCCCGCCAATATATTCAAATGTATGTTGATGCAACCGAACCCATGAAAAGAGATCCATATTATATGCACCTTCCACGTAGAATAATTGGGAACATGGTAAGGTAGCGATAAAAACATAGACTTTTCGTTTTTCGCCAGTATCTGGATCAACAACGGACAGTGTAGTTCCAGCCCAATCCACTTCTAAAACTTCCCCTGGCTTACGCCAAATACGCATCGTTGCTTTATGTTTCATGGCATAATTATGATAATGCTCAGCGAATGTGCGATAGGCATAGGGAATTTTCTTCGCACTATGTGCTTCCCTCACATATTCATCATGTAGGAGTGTCAATGTAACATTCGGTTTGGACAATTCCTTATGAATTCTTTCAAAATCCATTGAGTGTCTCCCGTTCACTTCTTGCTTTTTTTCCGGATAAAGAAAGTCTTCTAACCAAGGGTCCGTTATGTCATCATCTAACGGTAGTTTCACCCCTTTCCTTTCCGCAAGCTGAATCACCTCCGTAACTTTTTGACGGGAATGACGTGTCATCATAGCGATCCCACGCAATGAAACATCATCCCCATGTAATTCCAAGATCTTTCGATATGGAAACATAAAAAAACCTCCTGTATCTCTAATGTCATGCCTAAAGGCATGCCCACTAAGTATACAGGAGTTTTTATTGATATTGGTAAATTGTTCCGCAAGGAGTGGTGAAACTAGTCGCAATCACTGGTACAAATAACCGCAAGGTTGGTACAAGTTAAATGCAATAATCA
>NZ_JBHTNH010000047.1:0-2653 GCF_042679865.1 Lentibacillus salinarum
AACGGTCGCCGCTCGACAAGTTCTGCCATAAACGCTTTAAAGCGTGAAAGGCAGGGGATTACCTAGCGGACAATCCCAACTTTACAATCAAGGGTGGGAATGACGGAACCATGTTTCCCGAAACCATCCCGTCAATACTCCTGCATGCGTCGTAATTGACAGGTTACGGGGTTTGAAGTACAGGTGGATTCGGCAGAACGGAGACTAAAGCCACTCCCTCGGAGAAGGTATGTCAACGGATATGCCGCATGGCTGAAAAACTGGATATGGTGAGAATGGTTTCAGCACAATGAAACTGACGAATAACCGAATATACAGGTCTAGAGTTTGAACATAAGGAAACTTATGTCCCATCCAACGATGGGGTGAGTGGTGTGCAGTAAAAATGCGCCCTATGAAACACGCTATATCGAACAACGGCGATATCCAGCTCACAGGCTTCCAGGGAACACCTAAGTTCAGTATGGATAGCTAGATTGTAAGGGACTTGGAAAACAAGGAACGTTGAAACAAGGACTGTCATCCCAAACGTTTGTCATAAGGCGTAAGCCAAAAGGCATTTATCCTTGTGAGGGTAGGGGTATGACTGATGAATCTCTTGTAATGAGAGTGGAGGAATAACCCCAAGTCTAGCGAAATGAAAGATTATTTTCCAAGCGTGTATTGCACCGATCGGGTAGGAATGTGGGAACATCACTCCAGAAGGAGGGATGCCACAGTGCAAGCTTTACGATATTGGGATTACTATGAAATGACCGAGATTTTCACAGATTTGTACGATAAAAGCTTGAAGCATCAATCCTTTTCTCACCTTTATGATGTCATTACATCTAGAGAAAATATTTTGTTAGCTTATCGTACTATCAAATCAAATAAAGGCTCCGGAACACCCGGAACCGACAATAATACCATTAACGATATTAAAACGTGGTCTGAAGAAAAATTATTGATGAAAGTCAGAAGACAACTTGACAATTATCGTCCCAAGAAAGTCAGGCGAAAATGGATTGATAAAGGAAATGGAAAATATAGACCGCTTGGCATTCCTTGTATCTTGGACCGCATTATCCAACAAAGCTTCAAACAAGTACTGGAACCGATTGCGGAAGCTAGATTCTATAACCATAGTTATGGATTTAGACCACTCCGCTCGGCTCACCATGCCATGGCAAGAGTCCAACAACTCATCAATTTATCCCACTTTCACTTTGTGGTTGATATTGATATTAAAGGCTTCTTTGACCATATTAACCATACATTGCTTATAAAGCAATTATGGAACATGGGGATTCAAGACCGAAAAGTATTAGCTTGTATCGGCAGAATGTTGAAAGCTGAAATAGATGGAGAAGGCATACCAACACAAGGCGTTCCGCAAGGTGGCTTGTTGTCAACCTTATTGGCAAACATCGTTCTTAACGACCTTGACCAATGGGTTGCGGGGCAATGGGAATTCTTCCCGTTATCCAAATCCTATCAATCCAAAGCTGGTGAAAGACAAGCCAAAAAGCGTACCAATCTTAAAGAAGGCTATCTCGTTCGTTATGCGGATGATTTTAAAATCCTTTGTAAAGATGGTAAAACGGCACAAAGGTGGTATCATGCCGCAAGGCTTTACCTCAAAGACCGTTTGAAATTGGATATATCACCAGAAAAATCTCAAGTTGTAAACCTACGGAAACGTGAATCTGAATTCTTAGGCTTCACCATCCGCGCTGATAAAAAGCGCAAAAAGAGAGTTGCGCGTACCGGTGTTAAACCCGATAAAAAGCGTAAAATTAAAGAAGAGGCACGAAAACTGATTCGAAGAATAAGGTCCTCGCCTTCGGCTCTTAATGCTTTACTTTTTAACAGCTTTGTATTGGGGATTCATCAATATTTCAGAAAAGCCACTAAGGTCAATCTCGAGTTCTCGCGTCTTGCCTATGACTTAGGTGCGTTCATATATAATCATCTTAGACCAGTAGGCAAATATGGTCATCCATTTAATCCACCACCAACATATAAGAAAATGTACCATCGGGGCTTTAAAACGTTTCGGATAGCCGGTGTCTATCTATTCCCGTTGGCAGATGTGAAAACACAGAATACCATTGGATTCACTCCGGCAATGACGCCTTTCACCGAGAAGGGCAGAAAAATGATATACAATAAGCTACAACCGGACGTTCAATCGGAAATCAGTGTACTAATGAAATCAACCCTGCCAAACCGAAGCGTTGAATATTTGGATAACCGAATCAGTCGGTATAGTATGAAAATGGGAAAATGTGAAATCACAGGCACTGAAGTGCCAGCATCAGAGGTCCATTGTCATCACTATGTACCGTTAAGCATTGGCGGAAATGACCAGTTTAATAATCTTCGTATTCTTCATAAAGATGTACACCGATTGATTCATACAAGGGACAAAAAGATGATTGATGAACTCATAGAAAGACTTCAGCTTACAGGAAAGATGATTGAAAAAGTCAATCGCTTTCGTGATAAATGTAGGCTTGAAGCTATCTAACAATCTCAAACACGAAGTAACGAGGAACTTATAATCGAGTAAATTACGGTAGATGGAACGCGGAATGCGGGGAAACTTGCACGTTCCGTGTGGAGCAGGGGAAAAGCCGGAGATAATTTCAAACGCTTACCTATTGCTGAC
>NZ_JBHTNH010000048.1:0-2930 GCF_042679865.1 Lentibacillus salinarum
CATGGGCTATCATAACGCCCGTGCCTTTTATATTGGTGGTAAATTACTTCGCAAACACTGGTAGACTCTTGTGCAAAGTGTGGTAAAAAGAACCGCAAGGCTGGTAAAAACTGACCGCAATACTCATCCTACTTGATGTATAAGAATCCCCCGCCTAATACGCCTTCTGAAGTTACTGATGGAATGCTTGGTTTGTTGTTACCAGAAAATATCGTAGGGAATGTCATTTCAGGTTTACCACAATTAGGTGGGGCGATTGCTCTTACTTTTGGTGCAATCATTATTGGTAGTGAATTTAAGTGGGGAACTTTTAAGACAGTTTTTATTCATCAGCCGAAGAGGTTAAATGTTTTAGCAGGTAAGCTATCGGCGCTTATCATGATACTCTTCATGTTTGTACTCGCTGTATTTGCAACCGGGTTACTATGCAGTTATTTTATTGCAACAATCGAAAATGTTCAAATTGATTGGCCATCATTCATGGAATTTGTAAAGGCATTATTGGCTGGATGGTTTATGGTTGTCATCTTGGCCATGTTAGGCACTATGCTTGCTACATTGTTTCGAGGGACAACACTCGCAATAGGCACAGGGCTTGTCTACATTTTTGTTTTGGAAGGTATGATTAGTGGAGCTGCTGAACAGTCAGAAGTGATTGAGAATATTGCAAGGGTATTGCCAGGCGTGAATGCTGGTTCTTTAGCTAACACACTTATTCCATCCTCCATAAAGGATATTGCTATAGGCGCTATCGACATTGTGGATGGAACTCAGGCTATATTTGTACTAACCGCTTATGCGGCAGGATTTCTCGTTTTGACGGGGTTATTTATTCGGCAGAGAGACATCATTAAATGATATCAGGAAGCTGGTGAAATATCTTTCTAACGACGTTAGAATTCTGATTCCTAATTAATTTCAAAAAAAGGGAAGTGTTTTAAAATGACAACTTTCAACGATTTCAAGTACGTGTTTCAAATGCAATTTAATAAGAATTTTGGATATTTGCCTTACTACGTTATTCTCCAAATTATCATTTCACTCGGAATTGTGATAGGCTTCACTTATTTAATCGGCAGCTCGGACACGGAAGCAATCCTTTTTTTAGCAACCGGGGCTCCCACTCTTGTACTAATTATTACAGGGATCGTTCTATTGCCTCAACAAATTGCTACTTCCAAAACGGAAGGGTATCATCAATTTTTACGTACTTGGCCGGTAAATAGATGTATTATCCTTGTGGCGGACACATTAATATGGTTGATCGTAGTGATTCCAGGTATTGTCATTTCGATCTTAGTTGCCCACTTCATGTTTTATCCTGGATATGATGTTACATGGACCCTTGTTCCGGCACTTTTGTTAACAGCCTTCACGTCAATAGGTATCGGATATGGCTTTTCTTATCTATTACCTCCGCAACTATCAATGGCGCTTTCTAATGTGCTTGCCTTTGGATCGCTTATGTTTGCACCTATCAATTTTCCTATGGAGCGGCTTCCTGCATGGCTTCAAAACGTCCATGATTTTTTGCTCCTGTATTCGATGGCTGAAGTAATGCGAGATGCATTGGCAACCTCAACGTTCGCTGCAAGTACCGGAAATTACGTTAATTTGGCGGTGTGGGGTATTGTCGGCTTCTGCGGTACCATTGTCCTTATAAATAAAAAATAACTCATTCAAGAGAGGCGAATCAGTGAGTACTGTACACAATTATTTTCATGAACTGGCTCACTCGGCCAGTGTCATGATCTTTCTGCTAGCTTTGGAAAACGGATTCATCTTTCCAAAACGGCAAAATATATGATGTTTATATATTATGTATAACCCAAGCAATCGTTGTAAAAAAACAATGATTATACAATAACCGCAATCAGAATGGGTGCCGAATACATTGACATAATGATTTATCATTCCTATCCGCAAAAGTTCATAAGCAACAAAACATCCTATACATTATGACCCGATTCTGGAATACCACTATTCCTCAAACGCGCCCGATTGAGGAATAGTCAAATCTAGGTTTTTACAGAAAAATTTAGTAAGACATAAGGGTATCGACCGGCTGCCATTGAAACCAACGTCCATGACCATCCGTATCACCAACAGTTAACTTGGTTTCCTTACCATTAATCCAATAATCGAGGTACAATGCTTTATCCCAGATATTATTGTAGACATGAATAACGTCTCTTTCTTTACCTATTCTCTTGATTTTATTTAATAAATCTAACTTCATATCTTCGGGTATTTGGTTCGCTACATGCGTATGGAAAATACATATTGCTTTATCTACAGGTATTTCCTTTACGATTCCCTCAAGTAATGATACCCCGTCACCCTCTATAAGTTTTAATGGTTGTTTTTTAAAAAGTTCAACTGCATCATCAAAAAGCTGTAACCTCTGTTCATGTTCCGGCCAAATAAGTGATTTCAGCCAGCTATATTCTTCATAATTATTAAGGTCAGTGATATTTAAGTCTAAACCTATTTTGTGAGTGACAGGAGGGGCTGAACTTGGGATGTCCGGTAGTTCACCTTTAACTTCTGAAGCAATATGTACATTTGAATTAACATCTCCGAATATCTCGTCAGTCCCATATGAATAGCTATATTGATCCCACATCAATTGTAAACCTGCACTTGTGCCGATTTCGATCATGGCCAAGGGTTTGTTCACCTGCTTATAAGCATAACAAAATGTTGGGTAAAGGTAAGCGCATCGTCTCACTTCATTTGTCTCTACTAGTTTACTTCTTAGAAGTCCGGTGAAAAAGTCAAATTGTACTAGGAATTTCCCTGCTTGATGTCGAATATTGTCTGTAGAACACTTATAAAAGGATGGTCCGTTTATGCATTCACCAAAGCAAAACCACGTTCAACCCAGCATGTTTCAATATATTGATATGGAGGATCTCATTCCCGAGCAC
>NZ_JBHTNH010000049.1:0-3719 GCF_042679865.1 Lentibacillus salinarum
AAGTAACGAGGAACTTATAATCGAGTAAATTACGGTAGATGGAACGCGGAATGCGGGGAAACTTGCACGTTCCGTGTGGAGCAGGGGAAAAGCCGGAGATAATTTCAAACGCTTACCTATTGCTGACGATTCCGGAATAAGATTTGGCGCCTACTCCTGGGGAAAAGGACCATTTAATGGCACAGTGGTAGAATAGTTCAAAATTGGAAGGGTTGAAACTTGAAAGGGGAATTGATAGATAAAGAAAAAATAGTACCAGCTATATTGATTTCATTCTGCTTTTTCTTTGCGGTTATTGTTATAAGTGAAAGCATAATAGTTGTTGTCACGTCTAATTTGATTCTTAAGGTCACAGGTCTTGTTATGATAATTGTTATGTCATTAGCTTTAGGAGCCCTTGGAGGGATCCATATTTTAAAGAAAAAGAAAGGGTAGCAACTAAAATAACTTTATACCGTAAACGGGCGCGTTTGTGGCATAGTGGTGTTCTGGAATCAGGCCATTTTGCGGAATAACTGTATAAAAATATTGATTGGTGTGAAGCAATGAATGAAATACAGTACAGATGTTTCATTAGAAAACGAATTTAACAATGAACATTCGATTCATCATAAAAGTGCAAAAAGAAATGAATCAGTACAACCCACAAATATTATTGTAACTGATGATAAGGACAGATGGATTGGCGGAATTATTGCGGAGGTTTATTGGAATTGGCTTGAAATCAATGACTTTTGGTTCGACGAAAATTTTCGTGGTAAAGGGTTAGGAAGTTCGTTGTTGAGTAAAACGGAAGAGATAGCCTCAGGAAAAGGGGCAACAAGCGTAATGTTAACCACGTTTGAATTTCAAGTCCGATCATTTTATGAGTTATACGGTTATAAGGTTGTTGGAGAAGTTAGAGATTACCCACCAGGAAGTAGTTATTACACAATGGTCAAATCATTGGAGCCAATAATGGATTAATTAAACTACCAGAATAGGGCGTAATTCTGGAATAAGATTCATGCCACATTTGCTTTAATATAATGGGGCCATTTTGTCGAAAAAATTCTCCAAAGACAATTCAATATTTATGATAAAATAGTTATAAATGATAGTGAGAAGATGTTGTATGTTGGAGGTGAAGTGGAACGGGTATATTAGGAATATTTGGTTTTTTCTCTATCGGCGCGTTCATTACATAACATATCAAAAAAACTGAAAAATATTTATTTTTGCAAAAAGGCAAAATTGATGTATAAGAGTAATATATTACCCAAATAGGAGGATTTTTATGACAAAACGTATTTTTCTATTGTGTTTAACATTAATTTTTACAGTATTTGTCGCTGTTGCCTGCAGCAATCAAAGTAATGATAGTGATGCACAAAATAACGAAGAGGAATCGGATCAATCGAATGAAGTTGAAAATGAGGCGCGTAATCAAGATAACGAGGCTAATGACTCAAATTCAGATGACACACAAAACGATGAAGAATCTGACTCTGGATTAAATGACGATAACGAACAATCAATTTCCTCTGATGATAATGCTTCTGCTGATAACAATGATCTACCTGAGACCATTGAAATAGATGAACAAATTCAGCACGAGGAAGGTGTTACTTTTACACTGGAGCAAATCTCCTTTGAAGAAGATCATATTACAGTAGATTTTAATGCCGAGAATCATTCTGGTTTTTCCCAGTATCTAGCGAGTGCAGGCAGAGCTAAAAGTTCCAATTTAGGCGGTATCACGTTGCAGGATGATACAGGTTATGACTATAGATATGTTGCTGATGACGACTCTGATAGAATAGAGCTTGAGGATCAGGAAAAAGTTACTGGGACGGTTAGTTTTGCGGGAAGAATTCAAGATGATGCCCAATCACTGACGTTAACATTCAATCCTAATAATGTGGAGCCAGAATTTTCTTTTGAA
The DNA here is from genome assembly GCF_042679865.1 of Lentibacillus salinarum. Classification (NCBI taxonomy): domain Bacteria; kingdom Bacillati; phylum Bacillota; class Bacilli; order Caryophanales; family Bacillaceae; genus Lentibacillus; species Lentibacillus salinarum. The sequence continues at coordinate 1,925 of NZ_JBHTNH010000049.1, forward strand.
GATATTGAAATAGAATGGCAGTAACTAATTCATATGTGGAGAGGAGTATCCTCATTGCATTCCATTTTTAAAAAATATTTCATTCTCATCATATGTGTGATTTTTATTTCCGCTTGTACGAATGCTGGAGAAAATAATCATAAATCAACGAATGACCAGGCTGCATCAAACGATGAAAACGATACGACAACTGTTGACAATATGGAGAATGACGAAAGCGATTCTGATAAAGAAGAGAATATACCGAAATCGGAATTCATTATAACTGAAATGTCAATAGGATCCATTTTTTTTAAAAGTAGCATGGATATTGATTCCAGTTTTGAAAAAGAAGTGATGGAAACGTTAACTGAGTTTAATGCAGTGGGGACTGAGGATGGTGCAAAGTTAACGTTGCCTGAAGATATTTTGTTTGATTTTGATTCAAGTGAATTACGTCCTGAAGCTGATAAAGCGATTAATCAACTCGTGCAAGTGATAGATACAACCGATGATGAAGTAACAATCGTTGGACATACAGATAGTAAAGGCGAGGATAGCTATAACCAGGAACTGTCTGAGAACCGGGCGAATGCTGTTCTTGAAGCATTCGCCGACGAAGGTGTTGAGAAGGATCGTATGGCCGCTGAAGGAAAAGGTGCTTCGGAGCCAATTGCTAAAAATACAAATAGTGATGGTTCGGATAATCCTGAAGGTAGACAGAAAAATCGTCGGGTAGAAGTGACCGTGCATGGATTTAATCAATGATATTACAATGTTTAAGGGGATATTTATCATGAAGTAAATGCCAAAAAGTTATGGTGTTTATTTGGCAAGTAGAAAATGTATGTAATGACAATTAAAATTCAAATAAGTCTAATGATAATCAGAAGGTTTAATAATACGAACGGGCGCGATTGCGGCATAATAGTATTCAAGAATAGGGCCAGATTGTTTAATAAAAAATTTATGAAAACAACAAATTACCCCTCTGTGATCGTATAAGATACAATATAAGTAATACTGTGTGGGGGTATGATAATTTGGAACATGTCTATGAGGTTATTATTATTGGCGCAGGTCAAGCAGGTATTGCTATGAGTCATCAATTAAAACAAAAAGGAATAGAAAACCATATCATGATTGATGCTCTAAAATGTATTGGAGACTCCTGGCGTTCGCGTTATAAATCGCTTGTATTATTCACGCCGAGATCACATTCTGCTCTTCCAGGACTAGAAATGACGGGGGATCCCGATTCTTATCCAACAAAGGATGAAATGGCTGATTATTTGGAAGGTTACGTAGCACATTTTAATTTGCCTCACAAAATGAATACAGTCGTTACAAAGATTGAAAAAGAGAATAATTATTTTAACGTATTTACAACAGGTGAGAAGCTTCAATCAAGGAAAGTTATTGTAGCTTCAGGAGCCTTTCAAAAAAATCATATACCACCCATAATACTTAATGAGAATGCGGTATCACACGTCCACTCTTCCTCATACACCGAACCTAAAGATCTTAATAATGGAACTGTATTGATTGTAGGAGGAGGTAATTCAGGAGCGCAAATTGCGATGGAGCTGTCGGAGGATAGAGAAGTCATCCTTGCGATATCACATAAGTTAAAATTCCTCCCTTTAGAAGTCCGGTGAAAAAGTCAAATTGTGCTAGGAATTTCCCTGGTTGATGTCGAATATTGTCTGTAGAACACTTATAAAAGGATGGTCCGTTTATGCATTCACCAAAGCAAAACCACGTTCAACCCAGCATGTTTCAATATATTGATATGGAGGATCTCATTCCCGAGCAC
>NZ_JBHTNH010000050.1:0-3937 GCF_042679865.1 Lentibacillus salinarum
AAGTAACGAGGAACTTATAATCGAGTAAATTACGGTAGATGGAACGCGGAATGCGGGGAAACTTGCACGTTCCGTGTGGAGCAGGGGAAAAGCCGGAGATAATTTCAAACGCTTACCTATTGCTGACAGTAATCGAATAAGATCAACGCCTGATACCATAATGAAATGGATTTATCAAAAAGAAAGTAAAACATATCTCTTAAGTGCTATAACTTGTGTCTTATCTATTTTAGGATTGGTTACCTATGGGGTAACGGATTACTTTAATTTTATTTGAGCAATATGAAGCGCGCAAATCGAGAATACTGTTAGGTTGGTTTTTTCATTGAAAAGCATTATAGAATTTTTCTCCAGTTTTATACTGATCATTGGCTGGGTGGTCACCATTATCGGGATCGGCATTTTGACATTTTTAATTTTTGCGTCAATTATCCATGGAACCTTTTACAACTTATATTGGCCTTTGGGATTTACTATACTTGGATTTGGATTACTTTTTATTTGCAGCTCAAAGAAGCTTATAAAATTTTCAAATGATCATTCTGTAGAAAAGTACATTGATTAGAGCTTTAAATCTTAAATTAATGGGCGTTTTAACGGAATAACACAAAGCACAAAATGTTTTATTTCAAAGCAACACCAGATGTGTCTGGAGGGGAAAACGGATGAAAATTGTGTTTACTGGTGTATCCTGTGTAGGAAAGTCGACGATAGGAAAAATGCTTGCCGATAAAGCGGGCTATAAGTTTTTTGACTTTGATTATGAAATTGAGAATTATTTTGACCATCCTATTTCATTTCTAAAAAGAGAATTTTTAACAGAACATAGCTATAGAAAGAAGGCAAGAGTTGTTCTAAATAAAATTCTTGAAGAGAATGATGATAATTTTATTATTGCTATGCCACCGAGCGGATTGATGGATTTTTATTGGCGGATTATTAAGCAGGATGATACTCTGGTAACGGTCGCCTTAAAAGACAGGGCAAAAAACATATTGCAGCGTATTAAGTTTTTTGATGATTATTCAAATCCGATTGAAGTGGAATTATCTGAAGAAAGTGAGAAGTATTATTTAAAAGATATTAGCCTTGATATAGAATACTTCGGAAGAACATATAAAAGAGCAAACTATCAATATCGTATTGATGGGAAAAGTGCTTCTGAGGCGGTGGATGATTTGGAGACCTTACTTTTAGCATAAAAAAGTTCTCTTTTCTTTGATATACCAACTATTTAGCAGTTACACCGGTACAAATTCAAGCTGGATCCAATAAGGGTCCAGTTTTTTGTTTGTCCAATATCCCTCCAATCCCCTACCAATACTAGGTTTCGTTTCGGTACTAAATAAAGGACAGCTTTAATTTTTATGAGAAGAACCTTGACTTAACTGTTAATTCTGTATATACTATACATATACAGTATTAACGGAACTAATCAAAGCAGGTGATGCGTTGAATATCATAATTTCCAATGCGGTGGATCAGCCGATCTACGTGCAAATCAAAAATCAGATGAAGGAGCAGATTCTTCACGGCCAGCTGCAGGAAAAAGAAAGCCTGCCGTCGATTCGCAAGCTGGCGAAAGATCTGCAAGTCAGTGTGATTACCACAAAGAAGGCGTATGAAGAGCTGGAGAAAGAGGGCTTCATCGAAACGTTTCCGGGCAAGGGGTCGTTTGTTGCCTCGCAAAATTCCGAGCTGCTGCGGGAAAAGCAGCTAAAGCTGATTGAGGATCAAATGGCAAAAATGCTGGAAGACAGCAAAGCGTTCAACATTCCGCTCGATGAATTGATCGAGATGATGACATTGCTTTACGAGGAGTGAACGAGATGGAAAATATAATTGAAGTGAAAAATTTAGAGAAACGATTTTACAATTTTGCCTTGGAAGGGATTCACTTAACGGTGAAAAAAGGCTTTATTACCGGCTTCATTGGCCCGAATGGAGCGGGCAAGAGCACAACCATCCGCTGCATCATGAACCTGAACCGTCGCTATCAAGGAGATGTACGAATTTTTGGGAAGACACATACAGAGAACACGGAAGGAATCAAGCAGCATATCGGATTTGTCCAGGATGAAAACTTCTTTTACGGGCATTTGTCGCTGGAACAGAACAAGAAGCTGCTTGCCCCTTTTTATAAGACATGGAATGAGAAGTTGTTCAAACATTATCTAGACCTGTTCGAACTGCCGAGTATGAAAAAGGTAGACCACCTTTCCAAAGGGATGAAAATGAAGTTTTCTTTGGCGATGGCGTTGTCCCATGATCCGGTGCTGATTATCATGGATGAACCAACCTCAGGGCTGGATCCCGTGTTTCGCAGGGAGTTGCTGGAGCTCTTGCAGGACATTATTCAGGACGAAGAAAAAGCGGTGTTTTTCTCGACCCATATCACGCAAGACCTGGAGAAGGTGGCCGATTTTATCACGTTTATCGATAACGGGAAAATTGTGGTGAGTGAAGAAAAGGATGCGTTGTTGGATCACTATGCAGTGGTGAAAGGGCCGAATGAGTGGCTGACCACAGAAAGGCGCCGTCTGCTGCATGGTGTAAAGGAAACGGATATTGGATTTGAAGGGCTGCTTGCGGATAAACAGCAGCTTGCCGGAGAGGCATCCGGGCAGGTGCTGCTGGAGCGGCCGTCGCTTGAAGACATTATGTTTTATACGGTAAAGGAGCGTAAAAATGGTCATTCAACTATTGCGTAATGAAATGTTCGGTCAGAAAGCATATATTTATCTTTTGGTCTTTTTCTGGTTTATTCCCATGACCGGCTTTTTTACAAGCGGCACGCCAAAGCAGCATATTTATTGCTGATCCTTCTTGCTGCCTGGATCCCTAGCTCTGCGACTTATTATGAGCAACCGGCACTGATGAACACCCTGCCTGTCACCCGTAAGAAAATCATTTTGGCAAAATATCTGACACCACTGCTATGGTTCATCCCGGCTGCGATGCTAATGTCCATCTATGTGTTTCTGTTTGTCACCTTTGCACCATTCTCGGCTCGTCTGATGACTGGATGGGATTTGCTGCTGGCCCTTGCCGGACTTCTTCTGCTGATGTCTCTGTTCTATCCGCTCCATCGCTTGTTCGGCTATGTTCCAGCGATATCTTTGTCGGTGATAGTAGGAGTAACAATATCGATTGGCGTACAGATGGTTATGAATATTTATCATAATCCCAGGATGGACTCGCTAGATAATATGGTGGAGACCATTATGGCAAATCCAAATGTCTTTATCATGCTGCTTGCGGGCTTCAGTATTATCATCACACTGCTGTCCTATGCTTTATCAGTTTGGCTTTATGAGCGGAAGGATTTTTAACAAGGAGTGACTACCATGGAGCCTGTTTTATCATTGCAAAAATGTGCATAAGAAACTGGGACAAATCATGTCATCAATGGGGTATCGATGCAATACATAGAACCAGGTGACGATGAAGAAATTATTAAGTTAATTGAAAAGATCGAGCAAAAAAATAAAGATAACTCTAAGACTCAAAGCGGTACTCAGGGTATTGAAATTGAAACAGACACCCCTGAAAAAAACCAGAAAAAAGCTATTTCCTTAGTCAGAGATTATATGCGTAATACTTATGATGATTTTGTAGAAGATAAAGACCACTTTCTAGCATATGACGGAGAGATAAAGGGCCACGTCATTGTAAGATATGCTACCTTAGTTTCTGGGCATACCTCTACAAATGGGCGATATGCAGTAGACATTAATAGTGGTAAAATCAAAGATTTTTCTGGTGACCCACAAGATATTGACTAAAAAGAAAAGCAGGGACTGTTCAACTAACGGTCGCCGCTCGACAAGTTCTGCCATAAACGCTTTAAAGCGTGAAAGGCAGGGGATTACCTAGCGGACAATCCCAACTTTACAATCAAGGGTGGGAATGACGGAACCATGTTTCCCGAAACCAT
>NZ_JBHTNH010000051.1:0-7283 GCF_042679865.1 Lentibacillus salinarum
AAAAACCCTTGCATTTTTCGTCAAAAATGCCTATAATAATTCTTGTCCTTAAACATAATGGGTTCTGTGATGAACAGAGCACCATGAGATTTAAACGGTCTGGTAGCAATAGCGGAGAGGACACACCAGTTCCCATGCCGAACACAGCAGTTAAGCTCTCCAGCGCCGATGGTAGTTGGGGTTTAACCCCTGCGAGAGTAGGACGCCGCCAGGCAGATCTATTCCATAGCAGTTGGTCGGAAATAACCGTTGAAACAATTATGTAAAGCCCTGCCAGGAATGCGGGATCATCGAGTGAGCTTGCAACGCGACGGGCGCACCACCACATATGGTTATAATACCTTGATGCTCTCGATCAAATTATTCCACAGTAGCTCAGTGGTAGAGCAATCGGCTGTTAACCGATCGGTCGCAGGTTCGAATCCTGCCTGTGGAGCCTTGGAGAGCTGTCCGAGTTGGTCGAAGGAGCACGATTGGAAATCGTGTAGGCCGCTATCGCGGTCTCGAGGGTTCGAATCCCTCGCTCTCCGCCACTTTAATTATAGTTCTGGCCCGTTGGTCAAGTGGTTAAGACACCGCCCTTTCACGGCGGTAACACGGGTTCGAATCCCGTACGGGTCACCATTCTTTGTTGAGTTACTGTTGTCATGTTAATCTCCGGATGAGCATATTGTGAATCGGAGGATTAGCTCAGCCGGGAGAGCACTTGCCTTACAAGCAAGGGGTCGCAGGTTCGAACCCTGCATCCTCCACCATCAAATACAATTCTATAATTAATTCATATCGCGGGATGGAGCAAGCCCCTATCATCGTTGAACTAACATCCATGTGCAGGCTTGTGAGGAGTGCGGTATCTTTGAAACAATTTGCAACACGACGAACAGTTGAATTTGAACCATAAAAGATACAAAAATGATTTATTAATATTTATTTCATATCGCGGGGTGGAGCAGTCTGGTAGCTCGTCGGGCTCATAACCCGAAGGTCGCAAGTTCAAATCTTGCCCCCGCAACCAAAATTATTTAATTCACTACACTGAATAAACATCAATGCTAATTGAAAATTAATAGTGTTGTGAAGTGCAACCAAATGGTCCGGTAGTTCAGTTGGTTAGAATGCCTGCCTGTCACGCAGGAGGTCGCGGGTTCGAGTCCCGTCCGGACCGCCATTAGAAATAAATTATATATATATTGGCTTTGAGTTGGCCACTTGCATAAATGATGATCATCTATGTAGGCTTGCGAGGAGTGCTGCTTCATCGAATTGACATGCAACACGATGAGCACTAAAATATAATAGTGGATAACAATAAAGATAAACTATCTACATACGGCTCGGTAGCTCAGTCGGTAGAGCAACGGACTGAAAATCCGTGTGTCGGCGGTTCGATTCCGTCCCGAGCCACCATTTTGCGAGTATCATATGGAGGGGTAGCGAAGAGGCTAAACGCGGCGGACTGTAAATCCGCTCCCTCAGGGTTCGGGGGTTCGAATCCCTCCCCCTCCACCACTTTTCATCATAGGGGTATAGTTTAATGGCAAAACGAAGGTCTCCAAAACCTTTGATGTGGGTTCGATTCCTACTACCCCTGCCATATTTTCTTACTATGGCGGTCGTGGCGAAGTGGTTAACGCACCGGATTGTGGCTCCGGCATTCGTGGGTTCGATCCCCACCGGTCGCCCCATATCATTTTGAATGTTATTGGGCTATAGCCAAGCGGTAAGGCATCGGGTTTTGATCCCGTGATTCGCTGGTTCGAATCCAGCTAGCCCAGCCAAAATATGCGGAAGTAGTTCAGTGGTAGAACACCACCTTGCCAAGGTGGGGGTCGCGGGTTCGAATCCCGTCTTCCGCTCTTTTATTTTACTTATTGGCGGTATAGCCAAGTGGTAAGGCAGAGGTCTGCAAAACCTTTATCACCGGTTCGAATCCGGTTACCGCCTTCAAGTTAACGACTATGCCTGAGTGGTGGAATTGGCAGACACGCAGCACTCAAAATGCTGTGCCTACGGGCGTGTGGGTTCGAATCCCACCTCAGGTATCAAATATAAGGCATACAAATACTAAATATTATGATCGTAAGAAATGAGACAGGGGATAAATCCTTGTCTTTTTTTGTATTTAAAATGGAATAACCGTTATTTTACTAAATGATAATTATTATATAATAAATTTATCGTATTTAGGCGAGAAGATTCCATCCTCAGGCGAAGTAGGGTGGAGATGAATCGCCTTCGGACAAGGAATGGCTCACTTGCCATCTCAATTGTCCGACCATTGCAAGATAATCGGAATCGTCCGAAACGTCGTATAGAGTGCTTCTAAACGCCCGACCGGCTCTCGGAGTCATCCGAAACGTCGTATAGAGTGCTTCTAAACGCCCGAACGGCTCTTGGAATCGTCCGAAACGTCGAATAGAGTGCTTCTAAACGCCCGACCGGCTCTTGGAATCGTCCGAAACGTCGTATAGAGTGTTTCTAAACGCCCGAACGGCTCTTGGAATCATCCGAAACGTCGTATAGAGTGCTTCTAAACGCCCGAACGGCTCTTGGAATCGTCCGAAACGTCGTATAGAGTGCTTCTAAACGCCCGAACGGCTCTCGGAATCATCCGAAACGTCGTATAGAGTGCTTCTAAACGCCCGAACGGCTCTCGGAATCGTCCGAAACGTCGTATAGAGTGCTTCTAAACGCCCGACCGGCTCTCGGAATCATCCGAAACGTCGTATAGAGTGCTTCTAAACGCCCGAACGGCTCTCGGAATCGCCCGAAACGTCGAATAGAGTACTTCTAACGCCCGAACGTCTCTCGGAATTCGTTCGAAACGTCGCATAGAGCACTTCTAAATACGGGGATAGCCTAATAAATAATCAGTGGTTACACTGATGTTCTTAGGAATCTTCCACTTCAATCAGACTGTAAGCTCGATAAGTGATGAGAGGTTTAATTGACCATCATACCGATACAATTTCAAGTCCCAGTGATTCACTCATTTCCTGTGGATCCTGGGTATTGGATTCCCTTCAAGATCTCCCCATGCTAAAGAAAGTGTTTATAATTGGCGTGAGTAAAGAGGCATTACAACATATTCCCGCATCTATTAGCAAAAACATCGTAACCTACACGGAAAATTCACTCCAATCAAACTTTACAATAATCATACAATCTATTTCACAAAATATACCGACGGATTCCGTTTATATCAGTATGGATAAAGGTGTACTGGATAGAAAAAATGCTTTAACGGGTTGGGACCACGGAACATTAAGGTTAAAGCAAATGATGAAAATGATGAAGGCACTTTTTCAGAATGAGAATGTCAGCGGGGTCGATGTTTGTGGGGATTACCCGGTAAATCCAACTAATGACTATGAGAGCCAGGATAAGGGTGCCATAGAGAAGAACAATTGTGCTAAGGGTTATACTATCGAATGCCTCAAAAAATGGACACACTATAAATTTTCTGTGTTGTTGAACGCCTTATAATAGGAATTAAAACGAAACAACTCCCTTCAATCAAAAAGGGAGTTGTTTAATCATAACTTATAAATAATCTTTTCTTAATTCCTCTGCTGATCGTGGTGAAATATAACCCGGTGCGACATCATATACTGTTTTGGCACCAAATTGTTTTTCCTGGCTCATTCGATGGGCAGCTCTTGCATAGGCAACTAATACACTTGATGTAAATTCAGGGTTACTGTCTAATGTAAGCGAGAACTCATAAAGTTGGTTATTATCTTTACCAGTCTTTCCACTTCGAATAACAAAACCGCCATGTGGTGCTTTGGCGTGGTCGCGTTCCAATTCTTCCTCTGAGATAAAATTCACTTCTGTATCATAATCTGCGAAATAATTTGGCATGGTTTTGATTTCATGTTCGATTGCTGATTTGTCCGCATCCTCTTGAGGAACAATGTAGCAAACGCGACGGTGTTTTTCAGATGTTGATAATTCCGGATTGACGCCGCTGCGAACTTGTTCAATTGCTTCTTCTGATGGAATGGTGTATTGTACACCATTTTTAACACCATTCACGCGTCTTACGGCATCAGAGTGACCTTGGCTAAGACCTTTTCCCCAGAATGAATAATTTTCCCCGTTAGATAAAATCGCATCCGCCATTACCCGGTTGATGGAGAATAGGCCTGGATCCCAGCCGACAGAGATAATAGCGGTTGTATGATGGTTGGCTGCTACTTCATTGACTGATTGATAGAATTCAGGGATTTTTGCGTGTGTATCGTAACTGTCTACAGTGTTGAACATGCTGGCGAAGTGTGGTGTTTGTTCGGGTAAATCTGTTGCCGATCCGCCGCAAAGTAACATGACATCAATAGCCTTCTGGTAATCACTTGCCTCATCAATATGTACAGCTTGTACACCAGGCTCATCAATACCGAGTGTTTCTGGGTCTCTTCTAGTGAAAACGGCTACTAATTCCAGGTCATCAGTCGCTTTAATCGCTTTGACGGCTCCTTGTCCAAGATTACCATAACCAACGACTCCCAGTTTTATCTTATTGCTCATATACATGTCTCCTTTATGCTAAGTCCTTAATAGAATGCTTAAGATGTCCTTTATTATAAATCAATGAGATGGCTTTTGAAAATATTTGACTCACTTTTGTGTCGGGGAAATGGTTAAGCAACATAATTGTGGTGCGGTGCGGCGCCAACAGAAGTAGCCTCGTCAGGTGTTACGAGGGAAATCGGTGACTCGATGGAAACCCGTCCGGCTAAATAAAGCTGCGCCTGAAGTGTATGCACTTCTTGTCAGATTGCAGACTTAGCACCTGCCGCCGATGCAGATACAAATAAAAATCAAGGAACATCCAACGGCGGATGCCTTGATCTTTTATTTGATCGCTATCCTCACATGTTTTTTGGCAAGCGGCAAAATGGTGAAGTGGCTGCACTAAAGACATTTTCAAGACCGATTTCGACGATGTCTTTCCTTGCCACCTTTCATGGCATTTAATTCTTCTTTGCTTTTATTTTTCTTCTTTTTGCCTTTATCAGTACTCATTGAAATCCTCCTTTTTTCATAGTCTGAGCTAATTCCTCACAAATAATGTAAAGAAAGACAGTTTGTTTATGGGGAAAAGAAGGGTAATCAATCAGCATTTAATGAACCTGCCGCTTAACATCACATAAAGACGCCAAGCAGCGTGTTCTTCACTCAAAATAACAAATACCCGGATCTGCTGTATTGTATTGCTTTGGAAAAACAAGTTCTTCTGTATAGGGCGACGCAACACCCATGTTAAGCTTCCTACAAGCTGTTTGAGCCAAAAATGCTTTGGCACCCTGAATGTCACAACGGCCCATCACGATATCATTCATAACATTCAGGGATAACATGTTCATGGCCTCCTGATCGCACATTGAGCTAACTTCACCTTTTGTACGGTCGATGGTAAGACTACCGTCAAATATCGTGATATCGTCATATAAGTGGAGTGGTACCTGATAATCAATTGTTTGTTCCAAAAAATCAGGATGCGGGTGCGGAAAGTTATGTGGAACCGTCTCGCGGTGAACGATTGTCCGTTTCCACGGCCCATTATGATGCCACGTCAGTTTGCTCAACGATGCTTCTTGCGGATAACCATATTTATTAATTATTTTTTTTGCTCCCTTTAAAGGCTCACCTTCCCAATGGTTTAAGATCTGATTAATGTATTCATCCATATCATCGCCTCCATGTCAGTTGCCTAATGGTATTGTATGGTACGGTTTTATTTTGTGTTACCGGGCAGTCTGTCTTGGCTTGAAAAATCACTTTAGATCTATTTTAAACTTCAGAAAGATTAATAATTTTGTTATAATAAAAATTGAGCTACATAAGCAGGATGGGGCGATGGAACCTTTACAATACCAATTAACAAACGTTTCCAGGATATTAACCCTGAAAGTCCTTTTCTGGCTGAAGCTTCATGCAATGACCATTTCTTTTTACGAATTTGTCTGACTTTGAAAACAACTCGGGAGTCCTCTTTGATGGTTCCGAATGGCACTGATGGCAACTGCCTAATAATGCAGGAATAAAAATGGCATCCTGCGATGAAACAGGATGCCATTAACTTCAAATATTATACAGTGCTCCTCTGTCCGATAACCAAATTTCTTTCGTATAGGCCATCTCCCAAAAAGCGAGTTCGTATTCTTTTGCGATCACGAATTGTTCCTTGATTTTTTCTTTTTCTTTGTCACTGGCTTCCTCAGCTATCTCATCCAGCAAATCAATTTGCTCTTGTGTGGATGTCTGGAACCAATTATCTGCATACATGTTGATCCAATTTTGATAGATGGTTTGCCCCGGCTTCGCATCCTGGTTTTTCTTTCCGATATCAGCATACAACCAGTAGCACGGAAGCATGGCAGCAACCGTCTGTCCGATTTGTCCCGAGAGCGCTGCCCGGTACATATGTGATGTATAGGCATACGCGGTCGGCGCCGGTTTGAAATGAAGCATATCATCCTCGGTGATGTCCAGCAGTTCCGCATGTTCACGATGGACGGTCAATTCCGCTTCTGCCGTCATTTTGGCTTTTTCAGCAAGCATCGCTGATACCTTAAAATCATCTGATTGTGCAGCTGCCATGGCATGTATCTTGCCAAAATGTTTTAAATAGTAGATGTCCTGAAGAATATAAAACTTGAACGTATCGAGCGGCAGATCCCCCCGTACAATCCCCTGAACAAATGGATGATTTAGACTTTGTTCCCAGCTTTCCTCTGTTACCTGACGTAATGACTCGGTAAAGCGCATAAATAAATCCTCCCCTTCTTAATTGATAGTGACCCGACATATGGGCCCGGAGGAAAGGGAGGCATTCAATGATTATTTCGAACGTATGCACATACCTTATGGATCATTTACGTTTGGAATGTCCTATTTTAATTGATGCTGAATGATCCACTTTCCTCCGCTGGCTTTAACCAGGTCAGGTTCAAAGGGTCTTAGAGTTCACTCTAATCTCAGCCTTATAAAGGCACCCCTAGTGAAAATGCTATACAATTCGTACTATAACATAGCTGACGGAAAAATAAAACAGCTTGTAGTCTATTTAAGGATTTCAGAGCATTCTGATGGTTTAAAGAATAAAGAGGTAATGATGTTTACACATTGTCTTATATTACCGATATAAAAATCGGGAGTTTGACACCCAAATTGAATAAAAAGTGACCGTAAGCCAACTCAGGCTTATATTTTTTTGTCAAATTTTACTTAAAATTATTGCGTACTATTTCGTACTATCGTATAATAAGGATACTAGC
>NZ_JBHTNH010000052.1:0-12399 GCF_042679865.1 Lentibacillus salinarum
CATGCCCACTAAGTATACAGGAGTTTTTATTGATATTGGTAAATTGTTCCGCAAGGAGTGGTGAAACTAGTCGCAATCACTGGTACAAATAACCGCAAGGTTGGTACAAGTTAAATGCAATAATCAGATGATGAGAGCGGAAGCCGTGGGCGAAGGAAAACAAGGTATGTTGTATGTGGGAAATGTCATTGTTAATCGGGCTAAAGCGGATTGTTCAGATTTTACAGATGTAAGATCAATTCGAGATGTCATTTTTCAAGTACAGGGAGGAAATTATTCGTTTGAAGCTGTCCAAAAAGGTAATGTATTTTATCAAAGAGCGCGATCTTCTGAAAAAAGACTAGCAAGAAAGAATTTAAATTATTGGAGAGAACACCCAGGGAAATATGCTCTTTGGTATTTCAATCCATATGGTCCATGTCCTCCAACGTGGTACGGTCAACCTTTTTCTGGTCAATATAAAAATCATTGTTATTATGAACCAGCGGCTGGAACATGTGCCAGTGTTTATTGAGTTATTGTATTTATCCAAAAAAAACAAGTTTATGAAATGATCTTGCGCTACATGAATAACGACCACGAGCTTTAGGTGAAAAGCCTAAATAATTAAAAGACCTTCAGTCTACAGTGTATTAAACTTGTAGATTAAAGGTCTTTTTATGCAAAAAATATGCTGCCATTTAATACATTCATATTCCATATTTTTAATATCTCGAATTCAAGTCTTCCGGATAATAGGAACGTTTTCCGATTTCAATAACTAATGCCTCTATCAAGGCAACAATTGGTACCACAGAATATTGTTTTTCGCTCACTTCAACTTGTAAATGTTACGGGAGCGTATCGAATAATAGGACAAGAAATATAATCCGTTATCAATATAATCTTAATACCCAGTTGATTGGCCAGCATAGCTGCTTGTATAATTCGATTAGTGTATGGCTCAAAAGCAAAAATCAGTAAAACTTCATCCTTTTCAATTTGTAATATATTATCAAAGAGTACTTCGGTATCATGGCTTAATTGTCTTATCTTATAACTTATAAGAAGAAAAAGTATTTATCGATATTATTAACGTGTGAATGGAAATAATACAAAAAATATTATGTTTTTGATTTAATTATTTAAAAGGATAACGTTTGGAAAACATTCTTGGTCACTATTCAATGATATTACCTTATTTTCGACTAATCAAGTAAGAACAAATGATGTTGGTCCTTCGTTGGTCACAAGAATTTATCCTCTGCATAAACCAATTAGGATATTTGCTCATATAGTACAGCAGGAGTGATTATCATGGACTCAGCATGGGCGTTTCTGCAGGAGATGATTCATCTTTATATAATTGCGCTGATCGGTTTTACGGTACGGAAAAAAGGGACCTTAAATCAAAACACCGATCATGTACTGACACAGCTCATTTTATACGTCACACTTCCTGCCCTCATTTTATTTTCATTGGATATTCCCTTTTCATTTTCTTTAATTAAAGAATTCCTTTTGCTTTTGAGCATGTCTGCTTATATCTTACTGATATCGATATTCCTTGCTGGATGGATGCGGAAGCGCTCAAAGCTTTCAGATAGGCAGAAAAGTGTTTACGAAGGTCTTATTATCTTTGGCAATCAGGGATATATTGGCTTTGCAGTTATCTTTGCTGTTTTTGGAGAGCAGGGTATTGTTTATTTAACCATGTTTAATTTGATTTATTTCATCCTCATATGGACGTATGGCATTTACTTATTCACGAAAGATAAAGCGCAGATAGACTGGGGGAAAATATATTTAAATCCTGGTGTGCTTTCCACATTGACTGGTATGCTGGTTTTGTTTCTCCCCATCAGCTGGCCTGGTATCGTGGCAAACACATTTGAAAGTATAGGAAAAATGACTGTTCCGCTTTCGATGATTTTAATTGGCAGTTTAATCGCAAATATAGCTTACAAAGACCTTGCCTTCCTGATGAAAAACATTTATATATGGCAAGCTACAATGGCAAAGCTTCTCATTATTCCGCTGCTACTGATCTTTTTTACAACTTTTTCTGTCCCATTCTCTTTACTCATCATAGCCGTTCTTACATCCGGAATGCCTTCTGCTCCAACTATGTCACTTTACGCACTAAAATTCGGAGCCGACACACATTTTGCTTCTCTGGGTGTCATGATTTCCAGTATGTTATGTGTCCTCACGATTCCATTGTTATATGTTGTTTTACACTTGTTATATGCATAACCAGAGCAAACGAATGGTTGTGGTAGATCGTTTCTTTTCCTTGATTTGTGTTATGTTATTCCCGTTTAAGCTCACTTCTATTTTGTTCTAATTGTGGATCAAATCCAAAATAAGCTGTCATTATCTTTGTAAAAGTATTTTTAACTTCTTTCGGCCATTTCGAAAGTTACCTGATTACGATTATATTACTTTTTTCTGCTTATCTTTTTGCCTTCTCCCCTCTAATATCTTAAAGCAATGTTAGCAACAATATAATAGAATGCTTATAAATCAAGTTGATCTTGGTAGGCCTTAGTTGCGACTAATGATATGGTTAATATCAATTCAAAACCATTTATTATTGCCGAACTATTGACAGGAACTGGCACAGCACTTCCCAACGTCATTATAGTAACCCCTATAAACATCCAAATCCATCCATCAAGTTTCCACAAAAGGATACCGGAAATAACAAGCACCAATGTTACAAGCAAAATCATAAGAGGTGGTCCAGATTCGGTCTCTATTGGTACATAGCGCAACACGCCACATTCCCCTTCAAGCTTTAATTTCAATCCTCTAATTTCTGTAAGAACTTCAAGAACGATCAGTATACTTGTAAAGAGTACAGTACCATAAAAGGCAAACTTATTGTTTAGCCCTTTTATCCCGGCAGACCTTAAAACACCGAGTGAAAAAAGAACCAGTGTTGGTGTAAAAAATGCATGGATCCAGTAACGCAACAGATTAAGAATTTCTAATAAATCCCCTTCTCCTACGAACCTGCCAACTGCGACCACTGTATTATCAAAAATTAAACCAACTAAAACTAAATAAATAAACGAACGCAGTGACGAGAATTGTGTTTTTGGGGTAATTCTTATACTCCAAACAAGCAAAGCTAGATAAGCGGCTGAATAAAAGAAATACAGAAATGTATCCAAATCACCCTCTCCTTTATATAAGTAAATAAATTCTCAGTAAAAATGAGACTGTCGCTAAGGTTCGTTTTGCAACAGTCTCATTCCATTTATAATTACGGTGTTAACGTGTCATTCCTTATCACGAAACGGCTCATTTTCTTCACTAAATTCTGTAGCGTATTTCAAATTCCTGGATCTCCTTGTTCCGTCATTATCGTAATCATCTTCAGGCATCGGTTCAAATAATAACGGCAGGCAGCACAAGGCACCAATTCCTACAAGTGTATACACGACCCTCGACAACGCAGCATCCTGTCCACCAAAAAGTGTTGCTACTAAATCCCATTGAAACAATCCAATTAATCCCCAATTAAGCGCACCAATAATGACTAATACGAAGGCGATACGTTGAATGGTTTTCATTGTTGCACCCCTAACTTTAGATATATTGTTCGTAAATTCATTTGGTGATTTGCGTTCGACCTTATTATTTGAGGGGCTGTTTATTTTATACAATTTTCACGAACGTAGTGTGTGTTCTTAGCACCACAAAAGCAAGGATTAAGTCTCAATATAGTCGACAACCTTTCATTATTATCAGTGCTTATGCGTTTGTATGATATCCTGCAATTTCGAATTCCTTTTTTTGCGTAAATTTTCAATTCACTCTTCCAAATAATCCTGATCGTGTTCGGGATATATTGTTTTGCCAGAGTCCTTTAACAAATTGGTGTTTCCGTAAAAACTTTGATAATTGTGCCGGGGGCATTGTTTATAAACGATCCTCCCACAAAGGATCAACCCGATACCCTCTCGTTCTCATTTCATGCATCTCCTTTTATGGTACAGAAAGAGCCGTTCCGGGCTGTAGTAAAACACATACTGGACAGTGGCGTGATTCTTTCCCCAGCTATTCCCTCTCAATGCACAACACTCCCAGTGCTGCCCGAGTAATTGGTGACGAGGTAATATCGGAATCAATGATTCATGCCATAATCTCATCCCTGCTAACCCCCTATAATATCCATTTAAAAATAGTGTTCATGATTAACCAAGAATAAAAAAGGACGCTTCCGCAAAAGTAAACAACTTTTACGAAAACGCCCTATCATACACTTACATATATTTCAATTGTAATTTAATGTGAGGTTTTTAACTTTAAAAAGAACCAAAACCCTGTCATTACGGGCGTGGGAGCACGCTTACATCATGCCGCCCATATATTAACCATATAAACATGAACAAACACCCTCTATAAAGCCTATTAAATCAATGTTTTTGTGTTTTCAACAAACATAAAAAAGACCAATATTAAACACAAACATGAACAAAACATGAACATGAATAATTATCTTTACCATATTCTTTATGTGACTACTGTAAAATCTTGTCTGGTCAAGTTTGAAGCAATTGAATAAACTTCTGCACCGCCTTCACCATCTTCCATAAACATATGAAGCACAATTCCAGCTAACATAGTACTTTTTACGTTCTTTCATAGACGAGTTTCTTCCATATTATATGAAAGTTCATAAACCGCTTTAAATCAACGTTTTTCCCTGTTTGTATTTCATGGGATTTTAACCGATTTTTCGTAAAAAGGTATTCAAAATATATACGCTGACACACTATATACAGGAAACCTATTTAATTAATTATATTTCGATTTAATTTTCGGTATTTCCTCACGAAGAAATTCCATTAATTTCATATTATGCTCTAGCTTATTTTTTCCCTTTTGGTTCATTGCTGACTCAAATTCCACACTACCAACTAAGTCATCTTTAAAGGGGATATCATCAGATCTTGTAATTGAATATGCTTCAACTGAATCTTTAAGAATATTGCCATCTAACCCCCATTCTTCAGCAGACGCTTGGAGTATTACTTTCATTTTACTATTCTTCCAATTATTAAACGCTTCGTCAAAGTTAACTCCGCTTGACACATTTCCGGGCTCAAGTTCCTCTATCACAAACTCTTTTAATAACTCTGCTTGTTCATGGTCACCCATGTTACTTAATTCCTCTATTTGCTGATAAATGATACGTAATGTTTCTGTATCAACAGTTTGCCTACCATTAGATGAGGTTGCCTTTGCGCCAATCAGATTAAGAATATGGCTAGCATCTATTACTTGTGTTCCTGCTAGCTTTGTTTTTCCAGCTAGTGCGTTTGGGGATATAACAGGATCGGCGTCCCTTTCTTCCCAAGTTAAATTTTTATAAGCACCCACATAGCGTAACCATGTATGTTCATCAATACCAAAAGTTTGTTCATTCCATTTAAATTCATAATACTGTTCCACTAAATTTAATTGTTCCGAACTGTCTTTATATGCCAGTATAAAGGCTTCTTTTTTCTCCTGATCATGTGCGATCTCTTGCCAACTCGTAGGATCAGGCAATGTAGGAATCATTTCACTTACTTTGATTGCGAACTTTTCGACGGCTGTGTCATAAGGTTCAACAATGGCCTTACTACTTTTGCCTCCACTACCATATAATTTTAGTGCCTGATTAACCATATCCTCTGTGATTCTTGGATATTTAAAATTTATAATCGAGCCAAACTCTTTTTCTTCACCGTATATACGATTTGTTCTAGAATAAGCTTGAACAAGTTTTTGTAGTTCAAGTGGACGGTCCACGTATAACGTATTGATGAATTTGGAATCGTATCCTGTCAGTAATTGGTCTGCAACGATAACTAGATCAATATTCTTCGGATTTCTTCCACTACCACCACGTGTTGCTCGTTCGACAACGTCTTCATAGTAAGCATCTTCCCCATGCTTCTTATCGCCTGCGACAAATTCAATCCCTGTAAAAGAAGCATAATCTCTAAACATCGCTTCCATGACACTTGGATCTACCGGTTCGTTGTCTTCATCGCCTCCAAAACTAAACGTCATCGCCACGTTTAATTGAATGTCGTTACAACCTTCTAATTGCTTCTTAAATTCATCATAAAAAGCAATCACTCGTTTTTTATAGGCGACTGTCAAAATGGCATTGAATACTTGTCCCTGTGATTGGGATGACCATTTGTTTAATATCTCCTCTACCACACGTGGAATATGCATTTCATCATGATACACAAGGATGCCTCTTTTTTGTGCTTGTTGTTCTACCTCCAATTCTGACCAACTATGTACAAGACGTTCAAGTTCCCGTTCAGCCGCATTTGATTGCTCTTGTTTCAACTGTTCAATGATGTGTTCTCTTAAATCGTCATAACTCGAAAATTCGCCTGTATTCATATAATCGACATGAAAACCAAGTACGTTTTTATCAGCAATTGCCTCATCAATGGTATATTGGTGAAGTTGCGGACCGAATAACTTCTCTGTTGTATTGATTACTTCACTTTTTTCGTTAATTTTTCCCTTTATTTTGTTTTCGTCAAATAAAGGTGTTCCTGTATAGCCGAAGAAAAATCCATTTTTCCTAAAATAATGTTTGATCGTTCCCATCATATTCCCCATTGTCGTACGATGGGCTTCATCAATGATAAAAACAATTCGCTTATTTGCTATACTTTCATCTTGTGCTTCTTCTAGTTCCTTTACTAACGCATTCAATTTAAATGTCGTTGTGACAACAATCCCACCGTTAGATGATTTCAGTATTTTTTTGAGTTGATATGTATGTTTCGTATCATCAACAGAAACAGGCTCATAGGCAGCATATGCTTTAAAGTTCTCACTCGTTCGATTATCTAACTCTTTACGGTCAACAAGGAACACCACTTTGTCGAATCCTCCACGGGTCGATAAAAATAAAGCAGTTTTAAAACTCGTGATTGTTTTTCCCGACCCTGTTGTATGCCAAACAAAACCACCATGTGGAATCTTTTCTTCATTATCCCATCCGAACGCAGCACCTTCTACTGCTTGCAGAGCATGTACTTGATATGGTCGCATAATCATATGACGTCTATTTTCTTCTTCTTTTGCTTCATCAATGACTAAATAGTCACCGACAAGTTGATGTGCCATCGGAATCATAAGGAAATGGCTGACAACATCTTCCCAATTGTTGATCGGTTTATTATATTCGTCAGCCCAGTGGAACACAAAGCTTGGGTTAAAATCTTGAATCGTTTTCGGTGTTGCAAAATAACGTGTCGCAACTTCCGATGTAATAACCATCATTTGAGAAAAAGCCATGAAATTATGGCTGTATTCACCATCACGGTAATAACGCTTGAACTGATTAAATGCTTCATCTAACGTCTTATCTGTTCGTTTTTGCTCGATATTAATAAGTGGCAGGCCATTAATAAGTAACACAAGGTCAAATCGGTTACTATTAGGTGATTCTATTTCTCTAGCAATACGATAGCTTGAATCACCACCACTAACCTGTGCCTTTTTGAAAATCGTTAACGTAATTTGTTGTCTCGTAATGCCAGGATGGTTATCACGATAAATGCCATCAATTTTCCCTTTTGATTGTTCCATCGCTAATATTTTAGCGGCCTCATAACTATTTGGAATTTGCCTCACTTGTGCCATCACTTGACTAAATTCATTATCTGTTAATGGTACACCTTCCAATTGATCGGCATTGATACGGTTCAACTCATCTCGCCAATGATCGATTAAGTGTTGTACGGTTACTTTTTGTTTAGTTCCATTTAAAACGTCAGGTGCTTCCCATTTATACTTTTGCAGCTCTTTAACAAAATTGTCTTGGAATGTCTTCTCTGAAGCGTTCTTTGGTGCATTACTCACACTACTCACTCCCTTTTACACAAACATCTCCTTTAAATACGCCTGTTTCATTGCTTTTAGCTTTTCTAATTTTCGTTCTGAATTGGAGATTTTATCGTTCAGTTGTTTGAAGAACCCGCCGATTTCTTGTTGCTCTTTACGATTCCTAGGAACAATAACCTTTAATTTCTCTAAAGAATTCTGACTTACCCCTTTAGCTGTTCCGCCACTTGAAAAAGTAGCTAACTCCTTAAATACTCGAGGTGAACGTAGTAATACAGCAAGAAATTCATTGGTGATTTTATTGGGAATAACCTCAAACGCTATTGTTCGTTGACTTAATATATAACCTCTATTATCAGGAACTTGTGCTACATTTCCCATGGGTGCCTCTGTTGTAAATAAAACTTGCCCTTTTTCTAAGTCACGTCCTACCATCCATTTATCATATAATTCTTGATTCCCGTAATGAACATCAGCTTTAAAATCAATATAACCATTTTTTACATTCAGTGCAGATAATGCGGGATAGCCTGTATCACTCCAATTTAAACCTAGCTTCTTTGGGGTCCTTCCTCGAAAATCAATAATTCTTTTAATATTATCAAATAAATATCGCTCTTCCCACTTTTCTGCAAACCCAGCAAATCTTCTTTTCGGCACACGTTCACCTTCAGCGGGGAACATTTCAGCAAGATAAGCAGATTTTAAAACTTTTGTTTTCTCTACTTTGCGTTGTTGAGTTTCAATCATTTCGTCTAGTTGTTTGAAGAAATGACCGATTTTTTGTTGTTCAATCTTTTTAGGAATATTTATTTCAACCTTCTTTATTTCATCTTTATTAATCTTTTTAGGAAATGCGATATGCAATGTACGCCTCCAAAGATCTCTTTGTACAGAAGTAGAACTAATATTAGCTACTAGGAAATATGGACAAACATCTTTTGTTTTCAAAAGGGCCAGACTAACGTAATAAGCTATGAGTCCATCGATCTCCACCACACTTCCTGTCCCAATATCTCCTATACGAGTCATTAATACATCACCCTTTTCAGGATAATTTTTAAATTCCTCTTTAAAGGCTTCTTGCGATATAAACTTATCTGAATGTAAAGTTCTTATATTTTCAACTGATAAAAACATAACTCCTTTATTTACATATTTAGGTGTCTGATGAGTACCATCGTAAACGTCAGTTATATCAGATAGTATATAAGTATTCCATTCGTAATCAAACTCTTCAAACCGTCTTTTCGGCACTAATTTCTTTTGTTCCATTAGTCACTCACCACCAATTGTTGCATCATTTTTTCAAAATCCTTTTCTAATTGTTCGCTTTCTTCTTCAATTGTCGTCAATGTATCTGCATAACGCTCTTGTAACATTTCAAGTGTTTGAAGCTCATCTTTTAATGGGTCTTCAATTAAGCGAATCATTTTCTCCGTCACTTTCCCGAACCATTTTTCATAGACAAGAAAATCAACTTCTTCATCTGTTAAGGCTAAAATACGTTCCTCTGTCTGTCCTTTCAGTTCCTTTTCTGATGCTTTCACCTCTTTATCTAACTTTGACTTTTCGCTTAGCAAGTTTTCCACCGTTTTTAATAGCTCATAAGCTGATGAATCATTTTCTGTAGCTTTTAATTCCGCTTTTACCCCGCCAACAGTAAATCCATCTTCATTCGCATTGAGTGCATCACTTAATGCGAATTCTTCTTTGCTATCTTCTACTTTTGTAGCCTCAACTAATTCTGCCAATTCGGATTCTACTTCTTGTGACCGTTCCTTCTTCGATTCGATTTGAGCCAAATCATCAGCATATAAATGGTTTTTAATTAAGCCATTCGGAACAATCATACCGACCCAGCCATCTTGTTCTATACGTTTCGTTTTGCCTGAGCCTTTTGTCACCATATTCGGTTCACGTGTACGACCAATTGTATAAAAGTCACTGTTTGCAATCTTCTCCGTATCTTTCATTAACATTTCTTCCCAAATTTCCGCAATAATTTGATAACCATCATACGTGTTTACATGATCAATCAATGATAGAGTATTTTTAATATCCTCTAACATACGTTCTCTTACATCCGTTATATCACTTAAGTCTGTGATATTTTTAAGCACTTCCCAATATCTCTCTATATAATCGTTTATGCTCGTTTTCATTTCTTCTTCTTTTTTCACGACACGGTCATCTTGTAAAATTACCTTCATCAGTTCATCAGTTGTTTTTGTTAACGTAACATAGCCAGGACGAATTTCCTCTAGTGATTGCTCCAAAAGATTCGGTACTGTATGCTGTAACACGTTTAATTGTTCAATATCCGTACTTGGAATGCCGCCATACAAATGTGCATCCACATCATGCGCAATGTCTTCTTCAACTGATTCAATATAACGGGGAATATTTAAGTTATATTCATTTTCAATTATATCTTTTTGTTCTGCTAAATAGCTATAACCCTTTTCAGATTTACGCTTTGTATACGTATCGACAATCTTTGCAATGTCTTTTTCTTGTAAGACGTTTTGTTTTCCTACTTTAATAAAGCTTTTTGAAGCATCAATCATTAAAACAGGCGCACCAAGTTCACGATTCTTTTTCAAAATGATAACTGTAACTGGAATACCCGTATTGGTAAACATTTTATCGGGCAAGCCGATAATCGTATCAATATAGTTCTTCTCTAATAACCGTTTACGTATCTCACCTTCTGCCCCACCTCTGAACAACACGCCATGTGGCAGAACAATGGCCATTGTTCCATTTTGCCCTAAGTGAAACAATCCATGTAATAGGAATGCATAATCTCCTTTTGAATCGGGGGGGATGACACCCGCAACTTCAAACCGTGGGTCACTTACTTTTAGCCCTTCATTATTCCAATTCTTAGCGGAATATGGCGGATTCATTACCACCGAATCAAATTGCACTCCTTCATTTGGTCGCTGTGGATCTTCCGGCCAATCCTGTCCTAATGTATCTCCATTTTTAACAGTCATTTTCTCGGGACGTACACCATGCAAAAGTAAGTTCATACGTGTTAAGTTATAAGTCGCTGTGTTTTTTTCCTGGCCATAATAATTAAGATTTTTTTGTGCTTCTACTGTTAAATGCTTTCCAACTGTTAATAATAACGATCCTGAACCAACTGTTGGGTCATAAATAGACTTAATGCTTGATGTTTTCGCAACAATTTGTGCCATCACTTCACTTACTTGACGTGGCGTGTAGAACTCTCCCGCTTTTTTTCCCGACTCCATTGCGAATTGTCCAATTAAGTATTCATATGCATCACCTAAGACATCACCTTTTTGCAAAGCAACCATATCTAAGTCAGCAAAGAGTAAAACAAGAGCCTTTATATTTTTACTACGTTCATTTAAATTGCTCCCTAAGGCTGTATCAGTCAAATCAAGTGTAGAGTTAGCAAATAATCCCTTAAAATCATCAGAATCACCTTTAATGGCAATCGTACGTTCAAAGTTATTTAAACTATCTGTTACCTTGTCTACTGCAAAATCTCCTGTTTGAATATCTTGTAGCCATGTTTGATATAAATAATCAGGTAACACATAGTAACCAAGCACATCCCGAATCATTGTTATTAACTGCTCTCCATATTCTTCATATGCTTCACGATATGCTTCAACAATTTCTGCTTCATCATTTGTTTGCACACCACTTGTTAATTTAAATGCCTCTAACGTTTTATCACTTAGGAATTTATAAAACATTAAACCTAACATATAGTCCTTATAACGACTTGCATCCATTGATCCTCTTAATCTAGTTGCACCATCCCAAAGCCTTCCTTTTATCTCTTCCGATGTAATCATCATTTATTCCCCTTTTATTTGCATTTTCTGGTGTACATCTGTTATTTCATGTTTGATTGAATAAATCGTGCTTCTTGCAACTCCAGTTCTTCGATGAATGTCCATCACACTTGTTCCAGTCGACAGATTTTTCACAATCTCATCATAAATTAGCTTATCTTTCCCCGTTGCATTCGCATGGTATTTTTTACTTCGACCAGTATATTTACCCTGCTTCTTAGCAATTTCAATCCCTTCTCTTTGGGCTGAACGAATTCGTTCTCTTTCTTCATCGACCATCCAAGATAATAAAGAAAGGACAATTTCTGACACTAATTGCCCAACACCTTCCAATTCTTTATATTTCCTAGTATCAAGGATTGGCATGTTCAAAACAACGATATCAACTTCTTCTTTCATTAAGGTAGCCCATTCCTCTTTAATTTCCTGTTTATTTCTACCAAATCTACTAAGGTCATGCACAACTAAAACATCACCGAAACGCAATTTATTTCGAACTTCGTGATATACTAGTCTTTCACTAAAGTTTTTACCTGATTGCTTTTCTTCAAAAATCTTATCACAGCCAAATTCATTGGCTCTCCGCTATTTAATATGGAAAAAACAGTATAATAGAGCTACATCCAATCTATTATTTACCGGTTAAAACCAAAAACCGGACAAGGGAATGGATTCGATTGCTTCGCTCTGCATTCACCACCTG
>NZ_JBHTNH010000053.1:0-19175 GCF_042679865.1 Lentibacillus salinarum
TAAACTGTTATTATCAAATCATAGCCAAATTTCAAAAATGGGTATTCCCATTATCGGGAGGGTGTTTTTTTGCGTTTTTTTGAGCAAAAATCCCATTTTCGTATAAAAAGGAGGATAAAAAGGACCGGTAGGCTAAGTTCGCAACGTCCTGTTGCAACGCCGACACTAGCACGTCCTGTGCGTCGAAAGTTCGAGGCGGCGCCGTTTCGAGCACAAGAAAAGCTTCACTGAAATCGCATCGCACGCAGGAAAAGTGGTTTTCTTTTCCAAGCAGCGGGCTTCCACAGGATGTGGTGACTTCTGCAGTTGGCTATTGACGTGGGCGGTCTTAGCAGAAGGTCCCCTGCGCCTTTAGATACATGAGCAGCGGAGAAACAAGCCAACGAGCTTCCACAAGATGTGGTGACTTCGACGTTCGACACAGGACGTGTCGGTATTTAGTCGAAGGTCCCCTATTCGACGTGTCATTTTTACCGGACCTTTTGAACAACCTCTAAAGGGGGTTTACCAATTGCTGAGAGGGTTTTACACCGCGGCCAGTGGAATGATTTCCCAGCAGCGGCAGCAGGAGGCGTTATCCAATAATATTACCAATGCACAGACGCCGGGCTATAAAGCAGACCAGCCCGCATTGCGTGCGTTTCCGGAGTTATTAATGCATCAGATGGGCAACCATCATGTGCCAACCGAACGCGGCCTGAATTTTCCGGCGCAGCAGCCAATTGGCAGCCTGAATACCGGAGCATATGTCCAGGAAAACATACCGGATCATGGGCAGGGGGATGTCCGTGAAACGGGTGTATTTACAGACATGGCGCTCGTCAACGGTGATCTTCCCGACGAAACAGGCGGGCTTTTCTATACCGTGCAAAATGCGGACGGCGAGGAGCGCTACACCCGGAACGGCAACTTTACGGTTGATGGGGAAGGTTTTCTCGTCACCACCCAAGGCTATTACGTGCTGGATGAAGCGGGAACACCGATTCAGACGGATGGCATGGAATTCACGGTAACAGAGGACGGCATGTTGCAGACACCCGGGGAAAACATTCCGCTCGGTATCGCGTATACGGATAATGTCCATGACTTGGCCAAAGAAGGTGACGGCCTGTTTAACGGGGAGGCTGACGCAGTGCCGGCCGGAGCGACTTATACAGTACAACAAGGTGCGCTCGAGCAGTCGAACGTGGATGCAGCCGAGTCGATGACCCAAATGATGGAAGCGTACCGTCTATTTGAAACCAATCAGCGGGTGCTGAAGGCTTACGATGAAAGTATGGGAAAAGCCGTCAGTGAGATTGCCCGTTTAGGCTAGGAGGGATTGGATGTCGCGAACAATGATTCAAGCAGCCGTGACAATGAATCAGCTGCAAAATAAATTGGATGTCGTTGGCAGCAATTTGGCGAACAGTCAGACGAACGGTTACAAAACGCGACAGGCGGATTTTTCCTCCTTATTGTTTCAGCAGATCGATAATATGACCGATCCAGCGAATGGGGAAGGCCGTCTGACCCCGGATGGTGTGCGCGTCGGATCAGGTGCCAGACTTGGATCCGTCAACATTGATCTGACACCGGGGACTGTTCAGGAAACTGATCGGGCACTCGACACCGCCTTATTGGAAAAAAATCACCTGTTCCCGATTCAAGTCACCGAAAATGGCGAAACTGAAACCCGGTATACCCGTGATGGCTCCTTTTACATAAGTCCGGTTAATGGTGGTCAGGATGTCATGCTCACGACAAAAGATGGACATCCAGTATTGGGGGAAAACGGCCCGGTCATCATAGCAGAAGGTTTTGACGACATGACGATTCAGCCGAATGGACAAATCGCCGTCCAGCGTGGTAATGTAACGGAAAATGCCGGGAATCTGGCTGTTACAGAAGCGATGCGTCCGCAATTGCTAGAGGCAACCGGTGATAACGGATTCCGCTTACCGGATCTCGACGAATTGGGTTTGGAATTTGCCGAAATCATGCAGCCGGCTGATGTGAATGGGGATATTCTACAAAGTGGCGCATTGGAACAGTCGAATGTCGATCTTTCCCAACAATTAACAGACATGACGACGACTCAGCGGTCATATCAATTTAATGGCCGGACGATTTCCATGACCGATCAAATGATGGGACTCGTCAACCAGCTGCGATGACCCGACATATCGTGGTGCTGCCATAATGACACCGGCAGTCATGACCGTTAAGCAACAAATGGATGTGAGGAGAAACAAGCCATGGCAACAGATCAGAAGGAAAGAGCCGTAACCGGACAAAACAGCCAGCAAACAGCAGATCAGGAGAAAGAACAGTTTCCGGAAGTACAACCGGACGATCGAGAAAACAACCCATCCCGCGAGCAAAAACAGCAGCAGGAAAAGTCTTCAGAAAAAACAACGCGGAAAGAACAGAAGAAAAAGCAAAAGCAAGAAAAACGGCAAAACAAAAAACCACGCCGCCGTATTTTTCCAATCTGGTTGCGGATTATTGTCGTGCTTGTTTTTTCGGCAGCCGCATTAGTTGCCGGATTAATGATTGGCTATGGAATCATCGGGGACGGCAACCCGACAGATGCGCTGGAATGGGACACGTGGCAGCATATTATCGATATCGTCGCCAAAGAATAGCAGCCCATATGCCTGTGGGTGCACACGTCCGGTTGACGACTCACATTCCCGCTCAATCTCTGTTATCATGCTAGCAACGTACATACCGTGAAGGAGCGATCCACATGGATAATCAACAAATTAAAGCAACGATTCCGCACCGCTACCCGTTCCTGTTGGTTGACAAAGTGACCGAAATGGAAGAAGGCAAGCGGGTTGTCGCACTTAAAAATGTTACCGCGAACGAACCGTTTTATCAGGGCCATTTTCCCGATTACCCGGTCATGCCAGGCGTCCTGATTGTTGAAGCACTGGCCCAGACCGGAGCGATTGGTGTCCTGGGCATTGAGGCAAATCATGGCAAAATCGGTTTTCTGGCCGGTCTTGATAAGTGTCGCTTCAAACGGCAGGTAAAGCCGGGTGACCAGCTGCAATTGGATGTTGAGATTACCCGTTTAAAAGGACCGGTCGGCAAAGGCAAAGGCATCGCCACCGTTGACGGCGAGGTAGCCTGTGAAGCGGAGATTACGTTTGCCGTACAATAAATGAATTCCCCGCCATAAGCTGGGGAATTTTTTGTTGGCAGCATTTTAACAATACCGTTAGCCGTCTCAACAGCGTTCAACCCTCCGAAATGATTTTTAAAAAAAATCGTATCACTTTGGCTAAACTGGTTAAGCTAAAAGCGAAAGTGAACAATAAAGGAGGGACACAATGATACAGCAAAAATGGCTCATAAAAATCGGTGCACCGATTTTGGCGCTGTCGTTGGTTGCTGCTTGCGGAAATGACAACCAGGATGATCCGGTTGGCGAAGATGATGAAGCGCCATTAAACCAAGAGGAAGATTCCCCTGATATGAATGGTGATGACCAGGATGATCCGCAGCTTGACAACGACGACAATGGCACGAATGAAGATGGAACAGATACGGATCAGGGCGACAATAACGGTGATGACCTTGATATGAATGACGACGACAACGATGACAACATCCTCGATGATGACGACAATGATGACAACGATAACAACAATCAATAGGCATGACCTAAAATCCCCTTATTCAGGTAAGGGGATTTTTTCATAAGATCAGAAAGTATAACATTTCAAGTGGAGTCTTCAATTCGTGAAATCGGCTGGTTCGCCGATTTCTTCAAGTCTGACTTCCGGCCTCTGACCTCTGGAAAGACGAGGCGGCAGCCGAGTTTTTCTTATGTTGAGCATGGCAATGGCCCCACCCAATTTTCCCCTCATCTAATAAAAGGTGAAGTTTTTAGAAAAATATAATAGATAAACCACTGTAAACATAGTACAATGGTCTTATGAAAAAAACAGAATATACCAATTTGTCAATTTATACCGTACTGACAGGGGGGGGGATTTCAATGGGAGGAAAATGGTCACCACCAGTTTACGTTGTTAGTAAGCAAACAAAAGCGATTTTAACGAAGGATTCTGCTTATTACCGTTCCCGTATTTTGGAAATTACACGTGAGCGGCATTCTGTCTACCGTCCCGAGCAAATTATCGATCACGCATGTGTCATAAATGGTTCAACACTCGCAGGACGGCGTGAATCAGTGAAGGGTCTGCTAAAATTGAACAGTAAAGTACCGGTGCCGGTCATTCCCGATCGTGGTGTTTACATGCTGCCGACTTCCTCCATCAAAAATAAAGACAATGTATGGCTTTCCTTTTACCACATCGATTATTTTGAACAGCGTGATGACAGGACATATGTCAAATTTCACGATGGAACCGGATTGTATGTCAAAACGTCCGAAACCACATTTGATATGCAATATAAACGCACCAGTCAGATCATTGCCAAGCTGAATCGCCCACTTTTCTTCGGGAACCGCCCATTTGTATGGCGACCGGTGTGAAGTTCTCTTGAATAGGGACAACGGCCATCAGCAGGAATAATTTTTCCCGCCGATTTTGCTTGCTTTCAATCGATGATACATGTAGAATGGAAAAATGACTGACTGGTTAGTTCAGTTATGATCTGCAGCCAGCCGGAATGTATTCTGCAGTAACGGGCAGCAGTACGATGGACCTTGGAGACGCCTGCCCGGAAAGGAAACTAGGTGGTTATTTGAATCCGAAAAAATTAAAGCTGATTGAGGCCGGAATGAAGTTATTTGCCGAGAAAGGTTATCATACGACATCGATTGAAGCGATTGCTGCCGAAGCTGGGGTGTCAAAGGGTGCATTTTATTTACATTTCCACTCCAAAAAAGACTTCATCATGACAGCATTTCACTATTATCATCAGGAGATCAGTGCCCGGATTAAACATGTGCAACAACAGGGCCTGGCCCCGCGCGACAGCCTCGCACAGCAAATCGGCGTTGTGACCAAATACATTTACAAATATAAAGACTTTCTGACGATGCATCTACGGGAAAATATTGCGATCGGCCAAAGCACAGATGCGTTCATCCAGCAAATGCAGCTGGAACATTTTAACTGGCTGCGGTACAACGTAAAAAAAATTTATGGCAATTCAATGGAAGCTTATTATCCGGATATGATTATTCAGCTGGAAGGGCTGATGAACGGCTATTTTAAATGGATTATTATTGACGGTATTGAAATCGATTGGAACCATTTGGGCGCCTATCTCGTACGAAGGATGGATGATATGGTGGATGGCATGCTCAAGCGTGAGGAAGCCCCACTGGTGACGCAAGGCCATATCCCTGATTGGTATCAAGGTGATGCAGACGTGTCGGCTATATTAATGGCCATGCAAACGAAAATTAGCACATTGGATCTGCCGGATGATAAGGCCGATCAACTGCATGAGGTGATCACCATGCTGTTACATGAAACAGGCAAAGATGAGCCGCCAAAACCGATGATTCAGGGATTGCTTGTCCATTTTCAGCGCATCCCAGATTTTGTATCGGAATGTCAGGAAATGGCCCGGCTTTTACATATCGATTTATTGGATTAAAACTAGAGAAGAGGAGTTTCAGCCATGCGAAAAATAGGTTTAAGCATTGCAGTCATCATACTGCTGGGGATTCTCGCTGCGTGCAGTGAGGAAACGGAGGACAATGACGATCAGGAAGAGCAGGCAATCGCTGTTGAAACGGCGGAAGTGGTCAAAGATGATCTGGTCATTGAAAAATCACTGTACGGCCGTACGGAGCCGGACAAAACAACCCCTGTGATGGTACAGAGCCCGGGGGAAGTGACCGAACTGGAAGTGGAAAACGGGGACACGGTGGAGGAAGATGACCATCTGGCCACCATCCAGGGTGCCGCCGGAAACCAGACCATTTACGCGCAGACAGATGGCGAAATTGCCAACTTGACTGTTGAAGAAGAGGAGATGGCATCCGATTCCGATCCGCTCATGGTCATTGCTGATTTTGACACGATGACACTGACGTTTACTGTCACAGCTGGGCAACAGAACCAACTTGAGACAGATGACACCTATACCGCTGTCATTGATGATCAGGAATACGATGTAGATATCACTTCTATTAGCCAAATGCCTGATGATACGGGCCTTTATCCAGTCGAAGCGTCCGTTGATAATGATGATGGTGATATTTTATCCGGCATGATCGCTAAGCTAATCGTACCGGAGAAAAAGGTGGATGATTCGCTGATCCTGCCGACAGAAGCTGTTGTCACCGAAAGCGGTGAGACGTTCGTTTATGTCGTTGAGGACAACAAAGCGGTGAAAAAGGACGTGACCATCCAAGAGAGCCAATCGGTGTCGACCGCTGTGGAAGGCGACATCCAGGAGAGTGATCAAGTCGTTGTTAACGGCCTTCTGACCTTGTCGGACGGTATGAACGTCAACGTCGTCCAAGAGGAGGATAAGTCGTGAAACTCGTCAAAACATCTGTCAAACGGCCTGTCGGTGTGATCATGATCGTTCTGGCGATTATTGCGCTCGGAACGGTCTCGCTGCGTAATTTGAATGTCGATTTATTTCCGGAAATCGATTTGCCGATTGCTGTTGTAGCCACATCGTATCAAGATGCCGCACCAGAAGAAGTGGAAAATTTAATCAGCCGTCCGGTCGAATCCTCTGTCAGTTCCGTGGAGGGGATTGATACGGTGCAGTCGCAGTCACAAGCCGGCAGTTCCCTTGTGATGATGATGTTCAACAATGGAACGGATCTCGACCAGGCACTGCTCGATGTCCGGGAAAGTGTTGATCAGGTGAAAGGAACGCTCCCTGATCGCGCCGGTGACCCCAGCGTTCTTAGATTCAATCCGGATCAGATGCCGCTCATGTGGGTCAGCCTGACGGGTGATGATGCAGCCGAGCTGACGCAAGTGGCGGATGATCAGATCGTGCCGTTTTTTGAACGGCAAAATGGGGTGGCGTCCGTCACCGTTGAAGGGGCAAAAGAGCGGGAGATCCAGATTGAGCTCGATCAGGCTAAACTCCAACAGTATGGTGTGACAGCCGATACGATCACACAGGCGTTGAACAACTCGAATCAGTCGTCATCCGCCGGCGTGGTGGAAAAGGGCAGCAAGGATTTACAACTGCGCGTAACCGGCGAATTCGAATCAGTTAATGATATCAAAGACACGCTTGTGCAAACCCAAACAGGTGAAACCGTCCATGTCGATGAATTGGCTGACGTCAACGACACATACAAAGAATCGTCAGGCGAAAGCATGGTGAATGGCGAGCAGGCTGTTGTGCTGTCGATTATGAAAAAAACGGATGCCAATACAGTGGAAGTGGCCGACAATATCAACGCGAGCATGGATGAAGTCAAGGAAGATCTGCCATCAGGGATGAGCACGGAAGTCGTTATTGACACATCCGACTATATCAATATGTCGATCAGTTCGGTCGTGCAAAATATCCTAATGGGCGGTATTATTTCATTTCTCATACTACTGTTGTTCCTGAAAAGTTTCCGGGCAACGATTGTCATTGGTCTGTCGATTCCGATTGCTATTATTTCGACGTTTACGCTCATCTATTTTACCGGCGAGACGCTGAACGTGCTGACACTTGGTGGTCTGGCACTCGGCCTCGGGATGATGGTCGACAGTTCAATTGTCATACTTGAACATATTTACACGTACAGGCAGCGGGGCTATTCGCTGACGCAATCAGCCATTAAAGGGGCGTCGGAACTCACACCGGCCGTGATTGCATCAACGACCACGACATTGGTTGTCTTTTTGCCGATGGTCTTTGTCGAGGGGATTGCGTCTGATCTGTTTACCCCGCTAGCCATGACCGTCTCGTTCGCTCTGATCGCATCATTGGTTGCAGCCGTGACCCTTGTGCCGATGCTGTCGTCGAAACTGCTCGTTAAAGCAACGGAAGACAGCGGACGGCGTTATTGGTTCAACCGTTTTCTCGACCGGGTGAACAATGGTTACCGAGCCGTTCTAAAATGGGTGCTGGGACACCGAAAGACGACTGTCTTTGGAACGCTGGCCGTCATTGTTGGAAGTCTGGCACTTATCCCGATGATCGGCGCGTCCTTTATGCCGTCATCCGACCAGGGACAGCTTCAGGTGACTGTCGAAACAGAGACCGGAAGCTCCCAGGCGCATACGCTCGATGTGGCCGATGCTGTCAATGAAAAACTGGGCGCTTATGATGATGTGATCGAAACCACCTATCTGAACGTTGGGGGCGGTGGTGAATTTGCGACAGCCGGCAACCAGGCAACCTATATGATGCAGCTGGTACCGCCGGATAACCGATCGAAAACAACTGATGACGTCGTCCAATCGTTGAACGAGGATCTGGCGTCAGTGCCTGGCGCGGAAATCTCTGTCATGGCAACCGACAGTGCTTCCGGCTTGGGTGATCCGGTGCAAATCAGTTTAAGCGGGCCGGAACATGACGTCCTGCAAGATTTGGCCAATGACGTGACGACCGCTATTTCGGAAGTGGACGGTGTGCATAATGCCACTTCTTCAGCCGAAGAGGGCACACCGCAAATGCACATTAACATCGATTCCGAACAGGCCGCCATGTATGGTCTGACGGAACAGCAGATCACCGGGCAGATCCAGCTGCAATTCACCGGCCAAACAGCTGCCCAGTA
This sequence comes from Lentibacillus salinarum, assembly GCF_042679865.1. Taxonomy (NCBI): domain Bacteria; kingdom Bacillati; phylum Bacillota; class Bacilli; order Caryophanales; family Bacillaceae; genus Lentibacillus; species Lentibacillus salinarum. The sequence goes on from NZ_JBHTNH010000053.1 coordinate 8,666, forward strand.
TCGTGAAGACGGCAGCGAAATGGACGTGACGCTCATGTACCCGGAAGATGAGCGCAGCACGATCAGTGATTTGGAAGATATGACTATTCAATCGGAAAGCGGCGCATCCGTCCCGCTGACAACACTGGTCACTCTGGAAGAAGCACAAGGACCGGCGACATTGCAGCGCGATAATCAGCAGCCACAGTTGAATGTGACATCAGAAATCGCCGGCCGCGATCTTGCCAGCATTACCGGTGATATCCAGGACCGCTTGGATAACATGAGCCTTCCTGAAGGTTACAGTTATGACATCGGCGGCCAGGCAGAGGACATGGCCAGTTCGTTTGCCGATCTGTCCATTGCCCTGGTCTTCTCAATCTTTCTTGTTTATGCCGTCATGGCTGTGCAGTTTGAAAACTTCCTGTTCCCGCTGATCATTATGTTTTCACTGCCAGCAACGGTTGTCGGGGTTCTGCTGGGGCTGTTCGTTACCGGACTTCCGCTCAGCATACCAGCCTTTATCGGCATTATCATGCTCGCCGGGATTGTCGTCAACAATTCGATTGTGCTCGTCGACTATATTAATATTTTGCGGCGAGAAGAATACGGCAAAGATCGCTATGAAGCCATTCTCGAAGCAGGCACCAACCGTCTGCGGCCGATCCTCATGACGACGCTGACGACAATTTTGGCAATGGTACCACTGGGACTCGCACTCGGCGAGGGCGCGGAAATGCAGCAGCCGCTTGCCGTCACCATCATTTTCGGTCTGGCAATCTCAAGTATTTTCACATTGCTGCTCATTCCGGTCGTGTATACGCTCTTTGACGATTTGACCGCCAAAATCACACGCCGAAAAAAAGCATAAATATGATTGGAGAAAGCTCCCTGCCGTGGCAGGGAGCTTTTGTTTGGTAGTGCGCGCGCCAGAAATTCGCGCGACAGCCGGACCAGATCGCGCAACATGCGCATGATTTCGCGCGACACCTAGCCAAATTCGCGCAATCCCGCCACGAAATCGCGCAATCGCAGCTTCAGATCGCGCGACGAGCATGCTATTTCGCGCAGTAACCATGGGAATTCGCGCAGTCCCGCCACGATTTCGCGCGACAGCCAATGGGGATCGCGCAATCCTTGCAAAAATTCGCGCGACAGCAGTGTGAGATCGCGCAGCAAGCAGTTTGTTTCGCGCAGTAATCATATAATTCCGCGCGACGCCCAACCCAGATCGCGCGAGCAACCATATCATGTCGCGAATGACATTACTTTGTGCAAAACACCATCAAATTACGCGATAATCTTTATTTATTAATCGTTCAAAATTCTTCTTAATGCAATTTTTTGACAGTCATTGAAAAAACATTTCTTCAAACTATACAGTTTCCTATGTAATTGTGCTATATTTGAGTCACCCCTAAAAACTAAATAAAGGAGCTTATTATGAGAATTAAATTCCGCATTATACCTCTTCCACTCCAAAAATACGATGCTGTTATTCCCAGAATGCCACCGCAATTTCCTAAACTTCCTGAGTTAAAAGAGAATGCCAAAAAGCTAAGTAGTGGTTATTCAGGCGAATTAAAAGTAGACTACCACCTTGGAATGTTAGTGAACAGCTATACCATTCTTGACGATGTCTACCTCCATATTCATGGTAGCAATTTTCAAATTGATTCTCTTGTTGTTACCAATCATGCCATTTTCATTGTTGAAGCAAAAAATTACAAAGGAACCATTACGTTTGATACGGTCCTCAAACAACTTATACGAAGCGATGGTAAAATTGAATCCGGTTTCGAGTACCCCATCACCCAAGTGGAAAATCAGACATATCATCTCCGGAATTGGCTCCAGCATCATAACCTTTCACATATTCCAATTTTTTATGTTGTCGCAATAGCTGACCCTGAAACCGTCATAAAGGTGGATGGAAATCGAGAAGAAATTGGTAAAGTTGTTGCACATGCCGCGCGCATTCCCAAAATGATCAGAGACAAAGATGACGCATTTGCTCAGGCGGGTAAGCCCAAGATTGAGGACTATAAAATCGGGAAGTTGATTTTACGTGAGTGTCGGGATTTTGATATAAACGTTATGCGTCACCACGAAATAACGCGTGAAGACTTACTACCTGGCGTTATTTGTTCCGGATGTGGCATGCGGGGGATGAAACGAATACACGGCGGATGGCTCTGCAAAAAGTGCAGACAAAAAAGCCACAATGCACACAGGAATGATCTTGCCAATTATTTATTACTATATGGCTCAATCACGAATAAAGAATGTATGTGGCTGCTGGGGCTGACATCCAGAAGTACAGCCACCAGAATCTTGCAGAAAAGCGGACTGGTTTATGTAAAAGAATGTAAATGCTGGACCAAAAGAAGAAAATGACTCATCACTGGGTCGCGCGGCACCAAGCCAAAATCGCGCGACGAGCATGCTATTTCGCGCAGTAATTACGGAAATTCGCGCAATCCCGCCACGAAATCGCGCAGCACGCGCACGATTTCGCGCAACACCCAGCCCGGATCGCGCAGCACGCGCATAATTTCGCGCAACACCCAGCCAAGATCGCGCAGCACGCGCACGAAATCGCGCGACACCCAGCCCGGATCGCGCAGCACGCGCATAACTTCGCGCAACACCCAACCAAGATCGCGCAGCACGCGCACGATTTCGCGCGACACCCAGCCAAGATCGCGCAGCACGCGCACGATTCCGCGCAACACCCAACCAAGATCGCGCAGCACGCGCATAATTTCGCGCGACACCCAGCCAAGATCGCACAGCACGCGCACGATTTCGCGCGACAACCAATCAAATTCGCGCAACAAACCATTACTCTACGAAACATATTTTAAACCGAATCCAATCTGAATCGTTTTCCCCTTCCTGAAATATGCTATGATAAGGAGAGTAATCTTGAATGGAGGCAACATCATGTCATTGTCCAGAATGATGAAATGGATAACCGGTGGGTGTGAAGCTTTTCTTGGTATCCCGATTGTCGGTGGCTCTTTTATTTTGAGCACAACGTGGGGTGCCCTGCTTGCGATGTTCATCCTGCATGTGATCACATTGCTCATCACACAAAAGGAGAAAGGGAGCATCGCAGGAAGTGTGATCGGCATGGTGACATCATTTGTCGGGGTTATCCCGATTATCGGCATGATTATGCACATTGCTACCGCTGTCGTGCTGCTGATTGATGCTGGAAAAAATGAAAGCTAATACTACATTTTTCCGTTCTTATGGAAGAAATTGAATTTTATGTTAAAGTTTATGGACAGAAGAAAGCCGTAATGATACTATAGACTCATATATTGTAAAAAATATGAATAAGGAGGTGTTAATTTGTCACCATCTCGGATTTTGAAGTGGGTAACGGGTGGATTCGAAGCATTCTTGGGGATTCCGGTCATTGGCGGGTCATTCATAGTAGGTCTTGTTTGGATACCACTTGCAGTCATGTTAATTTTACATATTATCACACTTGTGATGACGAAAAAAGATGGCGGAGCAACGACAGGAAGTATTTTGGGGATAGTAGCTTCTTGTATAGGATGGATACCGGTTGTAGGTATGATTATGCATATTCTTTCAGCGATATTCTTAATGCTTAACGCTGCAGCAAGTGATAATGAAGTCGAGGATCACTCAGCAGCTACTGAATAATATTAATGTTCCAGCAATCATATTTTACAAAAAAGACTTGTTACATGTCAGCGTGTACAGGTCTTTTTCAAAAGATAATGTTGGACGACGTTTTAATACCGATATCGCCTAATGCGCCGATTTCCTCCTATCCGACATAAGACCCCTGGCATCTGAAAACACGCGTCAGCGTTTTTTCCGCTTGTACATCAACTGGTTAGCCACTTCAGAAAACATCAGTCCGATTGCAATGGCTCCGGCGAGCAGCATGACTTTAGCCGATAATTGAACAGCTGTATAGTAATCATTTTCGACAAAATGCCGCATCGCATCATAGGACACACCACCGGGGACGAGCGGGATTATTCCGGATACGCTGATGGTGATCACCGGCATTTTGAACGATTTCGCACAAAGCTGGCTGAGCACCCCGGCAATCATCGCACCGAATAGTGTTGCCGGCACCACATCCATGCCTCCGGAGCTGAGCATATAATACAAAATCCAACCCACCATACCGACCAATCCGCATTGGATGAGCGCGTTTTTCGGTGCATTGAACAGAACACCAAACCCCGCAGCAGCCATGAAACTGGTGATAAGTTGAAAGATTATCATAAGAACATCTCCCTTAAAAGCTTATTCAAAAACCCTTTCATAGAAAACGCGCACCCATCGCATAAGCACACTAAAAGGCGAACACAACTGCAATGCCCGCCCCAATTGCAAAAGCAGTCAGAATTGATTCCACACCTTTGGAAACGCCCGCAACCAAGTGACCCGCTATTAAGTCGCGCACCGCGTTGGTAATATGCAAGCCTGGAACGAGCGGCATTACGGCGCCGATGATCACTTTATCCAAATTCAACCCCAACCCGATTGCGAGCAAAAGTATCGCCAGCAGCCCGATCACAAAAGATGCCACAAAATGGGCAACGAAACTTATCGCCACCAATTTTGCCGCTCCGAGCATCACAGCATATCCAATGCCACCTGCCAAAAAGGCCGGTATGATATCAGGCCAATCGCCACCAAACATATAGGAAAAACTTCCGCTCACAAAAGCGGCAGCCATAATCTGCATCCAATAAGGAAACGTTAAATTTTCCTGATCGACGTCAGCCAATCGATTCAGCGCCTGATCGATTGTCAGGTGACCGGCTGCGATATCGCGGGAAATGCGGTTGACTTCCACGATCTTGTGCAAGTCGGTCGACCGGTGCTGAATGCGTGTGAAGTTAGTGATATCAGCAAAATCAGCTGAAAAATGAATGCCTGTCGGTGTGGCATAACTTTGCGCATTTACCAGTCCGAATGCGTGCGCAATTCGGTTCATCGTATCTTCCACCCGATAGGTTTCCGCGCCGCTTTCTAGCATAATTTTTCCCGACAGCAGGCACACTTTCGTTATCTGCACACGATTCATAGCCACCGCACCACCTTTCTGTTCATATTATAATGGTTATGGTAGGTTTATGGAAGTTGCTCTGCCGATTACCACCCCCTGTCATAACTATAATCGTATCCCAACACAAAAAAGTGGCATCATTTTAAAAAAACATGCCACCTTTTTCTGTCTGTTTTCGATTGTAGGGGTACAACCCATCCCATCCCTCCGGTAAACGTGAAAAATTGAGCGAAGGACAGTGCCTTTGTGCGACCGGCATAAACACGCGCGGCAGCAACACCCAAACGTGCGAGAGACCCCTGAACCCGCGCGATAACAGCACAAAACCCGTGCGAGAGATCCCTGAACCAGCGCGGCAGCACCACCCAAACGTGCGATAGATCCGCGAACGCGTGCGACACCTCGCCCAACTAAGCTTGAACCTATTGCTGGTCGTACAAAATGGTTTGGGCGATACCAATAAAATATTCCGATTCATCAATAATGTGATCGATAACAACTTTGGCTGTGTGGTTCCCGGAAACAGCCGAACTGTCACTTTTAACCTGTCTGCAAAACTGGATAAACGCTTCCGACTCCTGAAGTGAGAATGACACAAGGTCGAGTACTTGCTGATTTAGCGTTGGCGAAATGTGATGATGGCTTCTTATGACCGACTCGACGAACCGTTTGACATGCTGGTGGCTAGCATCGAGCTCTTCTTCCCAGCGTTTCAGAGCATCAACATACTTATCTTCCAAATTCGTGACCAATTCCCGCATGACGACGGTATGCTCGGCTTCCTGCTGTTTCCAGAATTCCGTTTCATCCAGAACCCTGAGCGGCATTTGACTGCCATAGTAAAATTGCATCTCCCAGCCTCCTAATATATGAAATCTTTGTCCAATAATATGTATGCCGTTTACGGGGAGGTTATGATTTTAGTTACGGCCAGGACGGGCTTGATATCATCTTGTGATTACTGAGAAATGACATTTTTCAAATTTAAAAACGCTGGAAATTGTCGTCAGCTATTTGCTCGGGTTTGGTTTGTTCATCATCATCCAGGCGATCATCGTGGCTTCTTACTGGATTTATGTGCTGGATATGTACATGGCCGGATCGTTTTTGGCTGTGCTCATCATCGCATTTCTGTTGGCCATTTCAGCATTGAGCCTTGGAACACTGCTGTCGGCTTATGCCAAAAATGATCTCAGATGATCCAGTTTAATCCGCTCGCCATCGTGCCCCAAGTCTTTTTCTCAAGGGTTTTCCTGATTGAGTCTGTTGATTGTATTCATGCCATCGGGAAAATCAAGCCATTAACCTATGGAGCGGACGCCTTGAAAGCAATCATGATACGTGAGGGATTATCTGCTGTCACCAGTGATATGACAGCTTAGATCGCCGTTTCCGTTGGTTTTATCTTTCTGAATATCCTGGCTCTCAAACGCCACCGGACTTTGTAAGGCCGTCGACACAGCCGCATGCCGGGACGCATCGAAACGAGCGGAGAATCCTGCGGCGTCTGTCGATTCATTTGCCCTGTCAACAGCCATTCCGCTATAATTTAAACAACACAGCATTGCTCGACCTCAGGAAAATATCAAGGAGACCCAATATGTTCAATTATAGCGATTTGGCGATCGCGTTTTTTATCGCACTCGTGTCGACATTCTTATTAACCTATCCCGTCAAACAACTGGCGATTAAACTGAAGGCGGTTGACCTGCCGAATCATCGGAAAATCCATACCAAAGTGACCCCGAGATTGGGTGGCCTGGCTATATTTATGGGGGTTTTGCTGGGTGGCCTTTATTTGCATCCGCACCATGAGCATTTGCCGGAAATGGTCCTTGGGGCAATTGTTATCCTGATTACCGGCGCCCTGGATGACCGCTTTTCCATCCGACCCGTCATCAAACTGACCGGCCAGCTCATCGCCGCGTCATTTCTTATTTCATCCGGCCTGATTATCGAACGGATTACACTGCCAGTGATCGGCATGGTCGATCTCGGTTTCATGAGCGTGCTGATTACGGTACTCTGGATCGTCGGCATTACCAACGCGATTAACCTGATCGACGGACTTGACGGGCTTGCCACAGGTGTTACAACGATCGCGCTCGCAAGTATGTTCATTATGGCTATCATCGACGGACAAGCTCTGGCCGCTTCGCTGTGCATCGTTCTGATCGGGGCGAACATCGGCTTTTTGTATCACAATTTTTACCCGGCCAGGATTTACATGGGCGATACCGGGTCAAATTTTCTCGGCTACATGATGGCGGTCGTGTCGATTGTAGGGTTGTTTAAAAATATCGCCCTGTTCAGCTTTATCATACCGGTTATCGTGCTGGCAGTGCCGATTTTTGATACGTTATTTGCGATTGTCCGCCGCGCCTATCATAAAGAACCGATCATGATGCCGGATAACAAGCACATTCACTATCAGCTGATTAGAGCAGGATTCAGCCACCGGAAAACCGTCATGATTATATATGCATTTAGTGCATTATTCGGCGTTTTAGCTATTCTTTTCTCCTATGCCAGTTTATCAATCGGCATGATTGTTACGATTTTCGTCCTTCTCCTGCTGCAAATTTTCGCGGAACTTGGCGGCCTCGTCATGGGCGGGAAGAAGCCCGTTTTGGATACGGTGGGTAAATTGTTTCGGAAGCGGGAGAGGGATCAGTAACCGCATTGTTAGCTAAAGGTGCTCTGGTTGCTTTTGATGAATTTGCACATGCAATTGGTCAGGAGGCAAAAGACAAAGGGATTACAGAAGAAGAGCTGCTTGCGGAAGGAGATGTGGATTGAACGAAAGGGGAACTGAACTCAGCGTTTTTTGTTGATTCAAATGTGCTTATTTCCAGCATTGCTTTCAGAAAAATCACCCTGCCGACAAGTGATAAGCGTCATTATCCGAAATCAACAGCTTACTTTGTGCACCAAATCATTACAAGAAATCACGCGTGTTTTAAATAAAGAAGTTCCTTGGTAAAATAGCCGAGTGGGATGACGAGCCTCGATTTTGAACTAGCGTATACCCCAGAGGAAACCGCCCTAATTGATGTACCATATATTCGAGATGCTGAAGACCTTCCTATATTAATTTCTGCTATAGATGCTAAACCAGATATGTTCGTGACAGGTGACAAAGACTTTTATACGGAGGAAATTCAAGCGTATTTGTATGTTCGGACACCTCTGATTTTCTCCATATTTTTACATAAGGTTATAAACTTAACAGAACTCGTAATAATGAGCAATCATTCTTTTATCAGTTAATCTTCCCGTGATCGCAACCGCTGATAAATATCGGCCGGGATCCATCTGTTGCCGAAGCCCCGTACGTACACCAGATCAGATTCCTTTTTAAAAATGATACGAAGACCTTGCGAGGGCTTCCCGAAATCGTGCGAGAGCGGCCCGAATCGCGCGAGGGCGGCCCGAAGTCGTGCGAGGGCGTCCCCAAATCGTGCGAGAGCACCCCCGAACCGCGCGAGGGCGGCCCGAAGTCGTGCGAGGGCGTCCCCCAAATCGTGCGAGAGCACCCCCGAACCGTGCGACACACAAACATATAATCCAAAATCGATCAAAACTAGCCAAAATCAAACTTGACCATCATCCCAAGCCTCAAATTTACCAAATTTATACCCAATACCATGCATTTCCACCGTCACACGAATTTTGCGAAAACACGCGGGTTTTGATATAAATGGAGGGTATCACAAAACGAGACCAAAAAGGAGACGAAACATGGAAGAGCGTACAACATTGAAGAAATCCTTAAAGCCGCACTGGGTCTGGGCGATAGCGCTCGGTTCCTCGATTGGCTGGGGCGCGTTTGTGCAGCCGACGACCTGGATGTCGACAGCGGGGCCACTGGGTGTCATTCTCGGATTCGTTATCGGTGCGCTGCTGATGATGCTGATTGCTGTCAGCTATGGATTTCTCATTAAAAGCTTTCCAGTATCTGGCGGCGAGTTCGCTTATTCGTATATCAGTCTGGGACGCACGCATGCGTTTATCAGTGGATGGTTTTTGACGCTTGGCTATTTATGTATTGTGGCATTGAACGCATCCGCATTTGCTTTAATGGTTAAATTCGTTTTCCCGGCTGTGCTTGAAAACATGCACATGTACACGATTGCCGGCTGGGACGTTTATTTTACGGAAGTGATCATCGCATCGGTTTTATTGGGGGTATTCGGTTATTTTAATGTAAAAGGGTCCAGTTTTTCGGGCCGCATGCAATTTGTGTTCTGCTCGGTCATGGTTCTTGGTGTGCTTGTCATCACCTTCATGGTCGGGGCTCAGCCTGGAGCGGGGCTTGCTAATGTCGAGCCATTGTTCCCGACGGATACCACAGCTTTTGCCGCTATCATTTCCATCGTGGCCATTGCACCGTGGGCCTATGTCGGGTTTGACAACGTCCCGCAAGCTGCCGAAGAATTTCGCTTCTCATCCAGAAAAGCGTTCACCTTGATCATATTGGCGATATTTTTTGCTGCACTGCTTTACAGTCTGATGATTATCGCAACAGCCATGATTGAACCGTGGCAGCAGCTCGTCGGTCAGGAAGAAACATGGGGAACCGGTGCGGCGATTCAGGGACTGCTCGGCAATATGGGGCTCGTCGTTCTGGTGACCGCATTGACGATGGGCATTTTTACAGGTTTGAACGGGTTTACTATCTCATCCAGCCGTCTGTTATTCGCCATGTCCCGGGCCAAAATCATCCCGGCGGTCTTTTCCAAACTGCATCCAACCTATAAAACACCATATGTCGGGATCATTTTCACGGTAGTCATTGCCATGCTAGCACCTTGGTTCGGTCGCCAGGCACTAACGTGGGTGGTTGATATGTCGTCTGTTGGTGTAACGATCGCTTATTTTTATACCTGCTATACGGCTTTCACATTATTCAGGCGGTCCAAGGGCAAAACATTCAATCCGAAAAAACACGTCATTGCACCAGGGAAGAAAACACTCGCGGCGTTCGGGATGCTGGCAAGTGTCGTATTCCTAGGCCTATTGCTGATCCCAGGCTCACCGGCAGCATTGGGGATTGAATCATTCATCGCACTCGTGATTTGGATTGTGCTCGGTGTCATCTTTTATTTTGCGAACCGTAAAGAATTGAAGGAAATCCCGAAAGAAGAACTCAACTATCTGATCTTAGGTAATGAGAAAATTGAAGCGAATAACCGGGGATAAGCAGTATTCAAACGAGACAAAGGAACGGGATCACTCTCACCTCTGTCTCGCTGTTCAACCGAAAATAGGGGGGAACCAAAAGACTAAAATTTGGCAGGCAATCAGAAATCTTGCTTTGTTTTTTTAAAAATTTCCCCAGGGTCCACGCTTAAGAGATGATTAGACATGAAGCGAGACTTAACATGGCAGGAAGAACGGGGATCTATGGTTTTCGGCTAAAAAATTCAATTTTCACTGGAAATTGGCAGGATTTAATCACAA
>NZ_JBHTNH010000054.1:0-27352 GCF_042679865.1 Lentibacillus salinarum
ATTCAAATACATTATATTTTTCTTGGAAATCATTCATAACGGTCAACTCCCAGGTAATTTAATAGGTTTTTACCTAGTGTTGACACCTATATGAGGTTTTAGACTAAACACTAAATAGCGAAGAAGCCAAAATAGTTACCACCTTTTCGTAACATTTTCATGCTATCGGCATGGGTTTGATCTGTTCCGACAAGATCTATAATTGTTTCTACACCTTTGTCCTCAGACAGCTTTCGGACCTCAGAAATAGCATCATCTCCGCCAAGAATACCCTTATCTGCACCGTATTCCAGCGCCATATCCAATCGTTCCTTATTCATATCAAGGGCAATGATATCAGCATTACCAAACTCGCGCATTAATTGTACACCGATATGTCCCAAGCCACCCATACCGATCATCAAGACTTTTTTACCAGGCTTTGCTAATGGTGCCGCTTTTTTCACTGCACGATATGCAGTGATACCTGCATCAGCCAGTGGCGCAACATCCGCCGGATTCACACCATCATCCAATTTAATCAACGCCCTTTCTGATGTCTTCATATACTCTGCATAACCACCATTATGGGTTAGACCCATGAATTTCATATTTTCACAATGCATATCTTCTCCAGCTCGACAACTCAAACACTTCCCACAACTAGCAACTGGGTGGACAATAACTGGATCGCCTACGTTAAATTCAGTCACATTTGGTCCAATTTCATGGACCCATCCTGCATTCTCATGACCAATCGTAAAAGGAAGTGGTGTCCCTAGGGTCTCTGCCCATATTCCTTCAATAAGGTGTAAATCTGTCCTGCAAACTCCAGCTCCCCCAATTTTCACAATCACATCTGTGGGTTCGTTGATTTCCGGTTCCGGAACTTCTTCAAAAGATAAAGGTTGGTCATATTGTTCTAGTAACCAGGCTTTCATTTTATTACGCTCCTTCAAGTATTTTTACACAAAATAGAACTTACCGCTTATTAAAAAGAGATCTATATTAAGTCTTCAGTTAGTTACTTTTTTTGTTAATAAATTGTATAATTTGTTTTCCCGCTTATCGTACCGGGCCTGTAAAACTCCTTGGCAAAAATGACTGTTAAATTCCATTGCTAAACGTTGTCGCCTACTATCAAGAAAATAATCATTAAACTTCTCTAAAGTAGGTCTTTGTCCTTGGTGATCGGTAAATGCAATATCATCATCATTTATGGGAAGATTGAATTCATTTCGTATGTCTCTATAACGTATTACTAGGTCATAATCTATTAAATTATTATCCAAAGATTTATTCAGAACTATCCATTTCATTGTTATAATATTTTCCTTGGTAAACTCTTTTTTCAAAAGATACTTCACTAATCGTTCTTGCCTTGCATTATAAGCTTTGACTCGAAATTGTCGTCTAAGCTTGTTAAGGTTACCATCATTCATTTCACCAAACATTTCTTCAAACGATCTGCCTTCTGATACTCCTTCACTTACCCTTTTGGATTCTGAATGATCGATAAGATTAACTTTAGTAGTATTAACCCATTCAAGCTCTTCAACCCTCTTTCTTATATCCTCTCCCATGATATAAGCAAAATTTGGCGAGCACCAATAGGTTGGTAAGCGAAAAGACACGTGTACGTTCTGTTGATGGATATTAATATCTTGAACAAATCCCAAATCTACTAGGGATTGATCAAGTTCCGGATCCAAGACAAGTTTCAGTTGATCGTATACCTGTTTAAACTTAAACATTAGTAAGATCCTTTTTCATTTTTGATATTGAATCATCTTTTATTTTCTCTTTTTGTGTATCGATATCAATATCGTAAAGTCTAGCCGCATTCTTTCCTAAAATTTTTTTCTTAGTCGATAAATCAACCGTTACTCCTGTTTCCTCTTGAATGTCTTCCGGTAATTCAAATTCCATAAATTTTTCAATTAACCAACCAGGTTCCCAAATGGCATAATCGCTGCCAAATAATATTCGATCTTCATCAAGCCAGAAAAGCAGTTCACTCATAATTTCAGCAAAATACCTTGGTCTCGCATAAACAAACGGCATAACAACAGAAAGACCAGCATAAACATTTGGTTCTTGCGTAGCAATCCAGCAGAAGTCTTCAAGCCTTGGTAAACCAACATGCTCAACTATAAAATTAAGATCTCTAAATTCTGTGGCAACATCATCAACATCCGATACATCAAATGCATCTATATTTAAAGGAGTTACAGTAGGACCTTTGTGTATATGAATATTTTTTATACCAAGATCCCTGCATTTTTCGAGATACCGTTTTGCCCACGGATCAGACAAACTCCACCCTTTCGATTGACCACGCCATTCTGCTGTGTACAGTTTAACCCCTTTCAAACCGTACTTATTATACTGGTCTTCCAATTCATTTAACCCTTCCTCCCCGGCTCTCGGATCAAAGTTCCCATTACCAATAAACCTACCCGGATATTTTTTTACCAGTTGACTTTCTTTTTCCACATTACCAAATGGTTCTTTATAAAAATCAGTAAGTCTTTGAGGGTTGAAAATCGCCATATCTGCATAGCCCATTAAAAAAACATCATTGATTAATGTTTGCTCATCATATTTTCGAAACTTATCCTTTGACCAGTGATACTCTTTTGGACTTAAGCTAGTATGATAATGATAGAAACAACTAACAAACTGTTCACCATGGATATTCTTTTGATTTTCTATACTTCCATCCCAGAAATGAATGTGCGCATCAATAACAAAAATTTCTTCGCCGCTTTTGGTTAAAAACATTGTAAGCCCTCCATTTACATAATTTTTGCTTTAAACAATGAAACTTACATTATTAATCTTTCACTTTTTCCAATGCATTAACTTGCTTTATAAACTCCTTCATAAGACTTGATAAATCTGGCCAAGAATGAGCGGATATTAGATTATTATCAGTGTGGTTCATTTTATTAATGTAGGTAGCTCCAATACTTTCAACTTCAGGTTTACAAGCAATATAAGCCGTTAATTCTCTGCCTTTCACAGCATCTTCAATCATTGTTAGTGCTAAACTTCCGTGGCACACTACCGCAATCGGCTTATCTGCTTCGAAAAAGTGTTTTATGATCCCAGGCAAGTGCTCATCCATACGAATATGTTCTGGTGCTCTTCCACCTGGAATTATAATCGCATCATATTGGCTTGCATCAATTTCTTCAAACGCTTTAGTTGCTTCAATTTGATAGCCTCTTTTTTCCGTATAGGTTTCCCAGTCCTCAAAATCATGAACAACAGTGTGTAATACTTTTTTTGTCGGCGCTGCAATATCCGTTTCGTACCCTTCTTCTAAGCAGCGGAAATAAGGGTAGTATACCTCTAACGCCTCTACTGCATCTCCTGCCACAATCAAAATTTTTTTCGTACTCATAAATCTGCCTCCTTTTATTTTTAGAAACCGCTTTCAGTTTTATTTACGCAAAAAACATGCCAAGTTTATTAACCCTATGGAATGCCCCATAAAGGCGGGGACACTCTGTATTTAATATCTATTTTTTCTCAAAATGAAATTTTCTATCTCAAAATGATACACTAATAAGAAAAATCCCCTTTCTCACTTTGGTTAGTACAATAAAATTTATTTGCCCAACGATAGGCTGTCGCTCGACTGACTCCTAATAGTTGAGCCGTTTTTGTAATATTACCGTTTGTTTGGTGATAAGCTTTTAAAAATGCTTTTTCTTGAATACTATCCATTTTTAAATCAGGCTTGATATTATCAAAAGAATTAATTGTATCTTCACCCATACATTCTCGAATAACTTGATCATCAATAATTTCTTTTTCCGTCATAACCAGACATCTTTGAACAATGTTTTCTAATTCCCTAACATTCCCAAACCATTGATATTGTTGTAAATATTTTATTGCATCTTTTCTAAAATCCTTTTCCTTACTATTTTGTGGAGTATTTTTTGTAACAAACCATTTAACCAGTTCTGGTATGTCTTCTAATCGAGATCGAAGTGGAGGGATTCCAAGTTGAAGAATATTAAGTCTATAATATAAATCTGCACGAAATTCTCCTCGTTCTACCGCATGTTTCAAATCTTTATTAGTTGCTGCAATAATTCTTGCATCAACGGGAACAGGTTTACTTGCTCCTAATCGAGTAACACTTTTCTCTTGTAATACGCGAAGAAAAGTAGCCTGAATATCAGATGACATCTCACCAATTTCATCTAAAAAAATCGTTCCGCCTTCTGCCACCTCAAATTTCCCAGGCTTTCCTTGCTTTAGCCCACCGGTAAAGGTACCTGCCTCATAGCCAAACAGCTCGCTTTCTAACAATGTCCTTGGTAAAGCAGCACAATTTACTACAATAAAAGGGCCTTCTTTCCTTTCGCTACTATTGTGGATACTTTGTGCAACCACTTCTTTTCCACTTCCAGTTTCCCCTAATATTAAGGATGTTACATCCGATTGAGCTACCTTTTGAACCTTTTTTCGTAGTTTATCCATTTCTTTACTTGAACCTCTTAACTCATACTTCGTTATATATGCTTTGTTTTCTTTAATTCTTCTAGCCGAACGACTAATATGCTGAACTTCTCGAAATATTATTACCGCTGAACCATTCGTTGTAAGAATGGGTTTTACCTGGACCAAGCATGTTATATTAAGTTTTGTTACCTTCATCAGTTCATCTTGTAATTGGGTTTGAGATAGGATTGACTCACGAACACGAGAGTTGGAAAAAAAATGAATAACTGCTCTTCCGTTTAAAACATCAGGACTCGATTTAAGGATCTTAGAGGCTTTTTGATTGACTTGTACAATCGTAAGGGATTCATCTACTAATATTACACCATCTTCAACAACATTGAGAAGTGTATTTAATGTTTCATTTGATTGCTGAATGTCTTCTGTAATTTTGCTTAATTGATATTGTCTTTCTATCGCTTTTACCGCTGATACAACCATACCTAAAGTGTGAACATGAACCAAATCAACCGGTCCTGATACATTCAGGATACCTAAAACCTTTCCACTTTCATCACAAATAGGTGCAGCTGAGCAAGTCATTCCATGAAGTTTCTTCCAATAGTGTTCAGTTCCAACTACTTGAAAAGGTCTTTCTTCCCGGAGTGTCAATCCGATAGCACTGGTACCGATATGTCTTTCTCCCCAAACCGCACCTGGAATCAATTGATACTCCGAGGTAAAAAGTCTCGTACTTGAATCATCCAATATCTCAAGAATGATCCCATCATTAGTTGTAAGCATTGTCAAAAAACCGGATCCATGTACAAAATCATGCAATTCTTTAATAATTGGAGATGCGATTTCTAACAATGAAAGATTAGTCTTTTTCAATTCATCCAATTCTCCATCTCCCAAAGTTTCAAGGGGATACGAATTTGATCCGTTCCACAAGCCTGCAATTTCACAACGTTTCCATGAATCGATTATTTCCTTTCTCATATTTTCCTCCCAAAATATAATTTGTATCTCCTAAGCTTTATAATAATATTTCAAATCTCTGATGTTTTAATAAAGGGTTATTCAATTATATGGCCCGTGGGACAATGATCCCATCCATAGTACTGCCCCCCCTTTTTTGTAAAAACATGTTTGAGGTTGGTTAGGACACGATTGGTCGATCCAGTGGTTTCCTCTGAAGTCAAAAAACAAGCTTGTGTAAGTGAAAACAAACCAAATCAATGCATTCCATCTGGGTGGGCTTTACTACAAAGAAGACCTGGCAGTCTTTCGGAAGAAAACGGATCAGTTTCTGACTAGGCCGCACAACTCTTTAAGTAACGGTTCCACCCTGGGTTACTATTTACCGCAAAATTTTACAAATGTCCTGGATAGATGTAACAACATTTGAGTACCAATATTTGCTCCGGAAATGATAATCACCCTGACTCTATATACAAAAATAACCCACCACAGCTAAGACGCGTAGTGGGTCAATGATCAATGTTTAAATCTTTTCCAGTATTTCCGGTCTTTTCCCTTGCATCGGATTGGATTTTTCAAAAGCGTAGCCAGCATTGAGAATTCTTCCCTCTTTAAATGCAGGGCCAATAATTTGCATTCCTACTGGCAACCCTTCACTAAACCCGCATGGTACAGATAGAGCTGGAAGCCCGGTTAAGTTTTCGGGGCCCATAAAGCGAATAATGTTATCAATCAAATCTACTTTTTCTCCATTTAAGTCAGCAAAATCACTACCAATATCATTTGGAAGTACTGGTAACGTAGGAGCAATAAGCACATCCACTTGTTCAAATGCTTTTTGGAAATCCTGCTTTAATTGTCGCCTAACTTGCTGGGCCTGCAAATAATCTACAGCTGATGGCAGTTCACCCAATTCAAATAGCATACGGATGTCATTTCCAAAGTCTTGCGGCCTCGTCTGTAAATCACTGTGGTGTATAGTGGATGCTTCTGATAGTGATGTGACAAGCTCTGCCCATTCGGCATATTGCAGTGCCGGAATTTTAACTTCCTGTACTTTCGCACCCTGATCAACTAGCTTCTGAATACCGTCGCGAACAAGTTGTTCAATACCAGGGTCTACACGATTGAAGAAATAGTCTTCATTGACACCAATCACAAGATCTTTTACATCACCTGTAATCTGTTCCATATAATTATCGACAGGAACGTCTACAGTCGTTGGGTCATTCTTGTCGAATCCAGCAATAATTTGCAGTAGACCTGCTGCATCTTTCACTGTTTTCGTCATTGGCCCAACATGATCAAGTGTCCAAGCTAATGGATAAACACCATGTTTGCTTACTCGTCCAAAGGTTTGTTTTAAACCGACAGTACCACAGGCAGATGACGGAATTCGAATGGAGCCTGCGGTATCCGTTCCGAGTGAAGCAACAGTTGCATCGGCAGCGATAGCCGCACCTGAACCCCCACTGGACCCCCCAGGTATTTTATCCAAGTTCCATGGATTCCGTACAGCACCGTAATGTGGGTTGTTATTTGTTATTCCCCAAGCATATTCATGCAAGCTTAGTTTACCCGTGAAAACAACTCCTGCTTCCTTCAGTTTTGAAACGACCGTCGCATCATAATCTGATACAAAATCTTTATGGATCTTTGAAGACATGGTAGTTACTTTATCTTTCATGTAAATAATATCTTTAATAGCCATTGGAATTCCATGATACATGCCACGATAAATTCCGTTGTTAATTTCCGTTTCCGCTTTTTCCGCCTCTTCAAGTGCATCTTCCCTATATATTTCCATATATGAATTAACCTGTTCTTGCGTTGCTTGGGCCTGATCCAAAACGGCTCTTGTAACCTCTACAGGCGAAACCGATTTGTTCTCAATAAGCGGAGCCAACTCCTCAACAGATTTTGACGCCAATTCCTTACTCAACATGATCACCCCCAGGTATGTTACGTAAGCTGATGTTTACGTCATCTATGTTTGCATTTTCCAGATTCCCACGAAGGACCTTTATGCCTTCCCACCGATATTCTAAAATTTCCAGATGTTCTTCTCTTGGTTTTATTCCTTTGTCCTCCAACAATTCTTTTACTGATAGAGACAAACAAAACCACTCCTTTAAATATTATTTATCTTCAATAGACGATTTGCCTGAAGACATCAACTAGAATCGGTACCGGGTGCTCTGTCTATAAAACTATATATATTCCTAAAAAGAAGACTTTATGTGCATTTGTTTATGTAAGCGTTATCAATTAACTTGATATAAAAATAACATTGCAGTTAAAAGGAGTCAATACTTTTAGACTATTTAGACTTTTTGTAGATTTTTAGCCGTTAAGAATATACTTTAATTTACTAGTCACGAGCCAACAACTAATAATCCTGTGTTAAAAAATGGTAAATGTAGTGGGTTATTTATTCCAGCATGTATAGGCAACCCTTTCACTGATATAATGGTATAAGAAAGCGAAAAAGGCGTGCATCGGGTAAGTGACAGGCACCAACGTAAAAAGCCACCCTGAATAGAGTGACTCTCTCTTTACGACCGATCGATCGGCCAAGTAAAATTTTTAAGGCCGCACTACAGATTAAATATCTGTAAGGGCAATATTTATTTTATTCAAATTAGCTACTATTTGTTCTAACGCGTTTTATAAAAATATCAAGGCCCTGCGACTTTGTTATTTCTTTGTGAAAAGGCGTCTTATTTTGTCGTCGATTAAATCTATTTGCTCAGACACAAGCTTAAAAACCATATCTTTCTGTTTTCTTGGCTTGAACACTCTAATTTTACTTATGGTGGAAGTTAAACGGTTTTAGTTTGCGTCCAACTCGGAAATTCTGTTTCTGAACTCCTTCAGTATGTCACTTTCAGTATATCCCTCGGAAATAATGTCTTTTAGGATTTCTTCAGCGATTAAAAAAGATTTGCTTGGGTTCATTTTTCGTTGTCGCTTGGAGCGATTGGCATGCAACCTTCGAGTGATTGCCTCATTTTCTTTTTGTAGCCTTTGTTGATTGTTTGACGGTCCAACTTTTGCCAGGGGCAAATCAAGACGTCTTCTTTCCGGTTCATTCACCCTTTTATCACCACCTAATTATAATGCTTATATTAGGTTTATGCGACAGAGGTAATTCTATGTGAAGGAAATTCTAATAAAGCGAAACTTCAATCAGTGGGGTTTTCTCTCATCCCCCACCGATTAAAAGCCTGAGCAGAATCGGACATTTACTGGCAGTTTAGACCCCACTATCATGCTTTGTTTTCACCTTCGTCTTGAATTCTGCCAGTTACATTCGGGATAAAAAAAGCGCCCATTAATGGACACTTTCTTCTTCACGCCATCTGTAAGCTCTTCTTCTTTTACCTAAAATTCGCCTGTTTTCCTCTCGCAGTCTTCTTTGGCTATGGTTCTCTCCAACATGAGCAATTGGGATGTTCAAACGCCTTCTTGGTGGTTCACCCTTTGGAATAACAGCTTTTTTATTATTCTTCATGTTCAACACCACCTTCGTGAGGATAAGGTTTTTCGACAACTATAACGTAAGTCATCAGAAGCATATTAACAAGTACCACGTTTTACGGATTGTATCTTTATCTTTTACCGCTTCCCTATTTCTCCAATAGATAAAAATATAACAAGATAAAAGAACAAAGATAACCCACATCCCTACAATAAAGAATTTCTCCACATGTTCCTCCTCCCTCCAAAAATTTAGATTTGAACTATCGTTGTTTTTCTAATTTACTTCTATTAATAATGGAGCGTTCTGATAAAGTTTGGAATTCAGCAGACTGTTTAAATCAAGTTCGACAGTCCATAGGTAAACAAAAACCCGTAAAAATCGCATGGTTATAGTAATTTTCACGGATTATATCATGCACGGGTGTGTTACCAGCTTTTTTATCTGGCAAAAGATTTTCGGAGGTGATTCGATGCCCAGTAGATTAATGATTTTTCGTTGTCCATGGGTTGCCATTACCTCTGTCCTCTGAAAAAAGTCCATGTAGAATATTGGAATACAAATAAATGAAGCGCAGTAATCGAAGTAAAAATAGAGGTGCTTTTAAGACAATAAGATTACATGTAACTTAATTCGACAAAACAAACCAAAATCCTGCAAAACAATAAATAAAATTTTAAGAACACAAAACAAGCTGCTGCTTCCCATTTCGAATTAGAAAACGATCACAGGTAAAAACCCCGAAAATAAAGAAAAAGAGGGGGGAAATGCTATTTTCCGGTTGGATAAAATCTTTCACATCCACAAAAAAAAGCCACCAGCTCTATTCAAACCGGTAGCTTCCATATAATAATTCGAGTGGTGACAGGCACCAACTAATTATATACCAAGATATATAAATCATTACATTATTCTTTCGTATCAATGAAAAGGCCATGTTCAGTTTATAAAACCCGAATTAAATTATAAGCGGCTGAGCTATTAAAACAGCCGCTTATCATTGTCACTTCACAACAGATGGCATACTACTCACTCAGTATGTCTCATGCCAGCTTTAAATTCCTGCTTTTTCTGCCATTCTATTTAATGCTCGGGTGCTTTCATGTCTGATACGTTCTTCGTCAAGCGTTAAGACCTCTCTATTTTTCATGATAACCTTTCCGTTAATGACGACATCTTCAACATCGGTTCCATTTACACCTTCAACAATGGTATTAATTAAGTTATGTGTCGGGGAAATATGTGGCTGATCAATATCGACCAAAATAAAATCAGCCTTTTTCCCCACCGAAATCTCGCCTATTTCATTCTCCATTTGTAACGCTCTCGCACCGCCAATGGTTGCCATTTCCAGTAACTCTTTTGCTGAAAGAACCTTAGGATCAAATATAGGTAATCCCCAAAATGCATGTATACCTGAACGGAACACCCGCATTTCATCAAATAAGGATAAACTGGATCCAGCTGCACCGTCACTTCCCAGCCCAATTGATAGCCCCGTTTGCAACATTCGTGGGGTTTTAGGAAAACCATGATTCCCGAAATTATTACGTGGACAATGAACAATCTTGACATCTCTTTCGTGAAGTAAGTCGATTTCTTCCTCAGACAAGACTACGTTATGCGCTGTAAGCAGATTTGGACCAAGGGCCCCATATTCATCGAACACCTCAGCAGGTCGTTTTTGATATTTCTGCAGGCAAAAGCTTACTTCGTCACGGTGTTCAGCCAAATGAGCATGAAGCCCTGTTTTATACTGTTCTGCTTTTTCCGAAACCTTACTAATCAATTCCGGGGAACTGGTCATCACTTGTCTTAATGCGAACCAAATGTTGATTCTATCATCGGTTCCATGATAATCCTTGTATAAAGATTCAATTTCTTCAATAATCACTTCAGGACTTCCTAACATGGTATCAGGAATGAAGTTACCCATATCCATAACCGATTTAGTGATCGCCGCCCGCATCCCGGATTCTATTGCCGCCTCTGCAGCCTTATGCATATGAAGGCCTCCCGAGTCGGCAAAACTGGTCGTCCCATTCTTAATCATTTCCAAACAACTTAACGAAGCACTTGTTGAAACAGCTTCCTCATCAAGCCTACTTTCAAAAGGGACCAAAATACGTGTCCAGACCATAGGATACTCATCCATCGTCCGCCCTCGGAGTAATTGCTGGCAAGTATGAGTATGGGCATCGACCAAACCTGGCATTAATAGCTTACCTTTTCCATTAATGGTTTCCTTAGCCTCTATGTCAGTCGATAGATTATCAACTTCATCAATTTGAGAGATTTGATTATCTTTTACTGCAACGTAACAGTTCTCATCTATTTCATAGTTTGCTGTTAAAACAGAGCAATTTTTTATTAAAATGTCATATTTCAAGATCAGTACCCCCCACTAATTTTTACTTGAGATTGATTTATATGACTCCTGTCAGATTCAATACAATATGCGCTATGGCTGCGGAGCCGACAAAGGTTCCAGTAAACACGACCAAACCAACAATCACCATTTTCCAGCTTTGTTCCTTGAATGTTTTTAAATCTTTCCCCATCGCTATCCCGGCAAAAGCACCCACAGCGGTAACAGGAGCCATGAAGTTTATCTTCCCTGCTTGCTCAATGACGAAATCCGAAATTGGTGATATAGGACTGGCAATTATTAATCCAATCAATGAAACATAAAGAATCATCGGTAATTTGAGTGGGATAATCTTACCTAAGACAAAACCTAAAAACGCCACTCCAGATAATATCAGTGCCCCCGGGATTGATTCTACCATAGAGACATCGTAACCGATTACGTTTGAAACTATTGTGAGAAATGATACAACTAACAATAAGAATACCCAGTCAGACACTCTCATCTTTATTCACAACCTCCTCTTCTTTGGCCGGTTTCAGACTAATCGAACGCATCCTCGGCTCGAGAACTTTGTATAGCTTGCCGGCTACTGGTAATGCGACGAACATTCCAATGTAAAGGCCTGTGACACCTGTTAACATGTCACTTGCACCTGCCAAAAGCAATATGTCTTCTGCATATTCCGGATAAATGTTGGTCAATACGCCCGATCCAGCGGCCATCATACTCCCGCTCCCCACTCCGGAGGCCATACCTAATGCAAGTGGATGAAATAAATTAAAGGTGGCTGCTATGCTGGCTAAAAAGCCAATATAAATTGTCCCAATAATATAACCAATGACATAAATAGATAATGTGCCGCGCATTTCAGGTGAATCCGGACCATAAATATGTGAAACCAGTCCAAGATTTGACTCTCTGCAAATCGAGTGAGCCGCTCCAATCGACTCTCGCTTTAACCCCAGTAATATCGCAATCGGTAACGCTAGGAAAATTGTAGCCAAGTTTCCAAATTCCTGAAGTACCAATGCAGGACTCACTTCAATAAGTTTCGGCAAATTTCCGCCTGCTAAAATCCCCAGTTTAGCCATAAAAGGGGTTATAGCAACTAAAACAAGTGGTGAAGCAGCCTTTACTTCCTTCATTTTAAAGAAACGAAGTATTTGCGGACATAATAAAACACCTAAGAACAACCCATAGAACATTGGAAAAATGATCATTTTCCCCAGGCCAAAATTAATTTCTCTTGTTCCCAGTATTTCTGCAATAATCACGATCCCCAATACTGCAAGGTATATCCTGTACTCACCTCTAATCCTCTCACCAATACTGCTATACGCTTTTGTTGACATCGTGTCCCTCCTGTACCTCAAACCGCCTCTTTTTTGTCAACGAAAGAAGAGGACGGTTTTAAATGAATATTATTAGCTTTTGGTATATTGCGGGTCTATAAAGCCGAGCTCTTGAGAGATGGACCCAGCCGCTTCTTTACAGTATTGAGTGTATTCTTCAAGTTGATTCTGCACCCTGAATTCAGGCCCTACTATAGAAATGGATGCCACTACTTCCCCACTATATCTTTTGATTGGAAAGGCGATTGAAAGTGAACCCTCATCCAACTCACCATTGGTTATGCTATAGCCTTGATCTCTTATTGTTTTTAATTGGGATTTAAGTTTTTCCGGCTCTGTTACTGTATTTGGTGTAAATCTCTTCAATCCTTTATCTATCACATCTTCAATATCCTCCGGGGGCAGGTATGCCATTAAGACTTTCGTCGGTGCCCCTGAATATAGCGGAACACGCTTTCCCAATTGCGAGGTACACTTAATGCCTTGGGTGCTTTCTTTAATATCAATACAAAGTCCCTCGTTTTCATTTGCAATTTCCAGAATGATTGTTTCGTTCGTCTTATTCCAAAGCTCCTCAATCACTGGAACCGCTACATTACGTAAATCCATTCTCCTTGAAACGATCATACCTAATTCAAATACTTTTAAATCCAACGAATAGTTTTTCGTATAGACATTTTGTTTTAAATATCCCCTTCTCTCCAATGTTTTTATCATCCGATGAACAATACTCTTGTACAATCCCAATTCCCTGCTAAGTTCAGTGACTCCCCATGCGGGCTTTTCTTCTGTAAAACATTCCAACAAGGAAAGAAGCCTATCCCCTGTTTGCGATGAATCTTTCTCCGCCATCATTTCACCCCCTTACTGTTCTTATAATTGGAACATCGTTCTTATTTTGCAACGTATTTTTATAGTAAATGATACCGTTTTCATTTGTCAATATAATTAGTAAAATTTTGTGTCTTAGGACAATAATAATTGCTTAATTTGATTATTACCTTAATTATGGCAAAAAAAATGGTACGGAATTTACCATACCACTAATTCATTCGATAGCTTCAAGAACATTTATTCGCATTAATAACCCTTAAAATCACCTTATGAATATTCCAACCCTTCACTCAACTCCGGTGTTACCTTTGTTGAAGTACATCTGCTCTCTGTACTTAATCGGGCATTACCCCGTTATTCTCGTTACTACGGCCTCATGCGTCAATCCTAAATCCTCCAATCCCATTTCACTTACGCTTTTAAGGTCGGTCTTTTCTGATTGTTGTCATTTCAGCTGGAAGTAGGATTTTACCGACGTTATCTCTGAGAAACGTTCCTTGGATGCCAGAACCTATACCCCGGCTGCTCCTATGGTGCATGTGATCGTTTCTTCCCATAGGACTACGGCCTTCCCCACTCGAGAAATAGGTCAGCACTATGCGATATCCCTTCAGCAGCTTCAGAAGGGGAACTGATTTCGGGGCTGCAGTATTCGTTTCCGTCCTTCTGGCCTCCAAATTTGCTTGCCACACAGACTGCTCCGACCTTATTTCTCTGTGTAAACAGGCCGCCGTGGCGTTTACGTCCAAGCAGAACGTGGCTTGTTACCTCACCACGCATTGGATATGCTAATCGCCCGAATCGATCAATTGGCGATGCAGAGACTTACACTCTGCTAGTTTCTCAGCCTTGTCGGCTGCTCCGTGACAGGCACCAATTCCTAAATCACCATAGAAAGTTCTCCCACAGCCTTAACTTTCACAAAAATAGCATTGCCGGGCATGTATGCCAAGGGTATGTCTTCTATGGATACGATACGAATGGTATCTGGGTTAGCACCAGACTTTTTCGCGCGTTCAATGGCAAGCTGTTTCGCTTCTTCAATTACATCATCATAGGAACGTTCATCAAGTGAATACACTTTTTCAGTTTCCCCGGAAATATCACCAATTGCAGCTCCAATCGCATTCGCCACTTCATAATGATCCGGCTTCACGACATGTGCCGCTCCTTCTAGTGACTCCGGAATCAAAATGCTTCCTCCACCTGATAGCACTACCGGGATTTGGTTTGCATTGGTTTTCATACGGTCAATTCCGTCCTCGATCAATTGGGTGATTTGTTTATGAGCCTGTTCACTAACTGACTTGTCCAAAATTTCCTTATTCGGTTGATCTATATTGGCTATCCCTGCACCTACTGCTACATCTGTAGCTGTCAGCACTTTGCCGCCAAATATTTTTCCTTTCAAAGTTAATTCATGGCCAACACTATCCGGTCCGATTTTAAACTCTGTTTTTTCTTCCTTGATAATTGTACCTCCGCCGATTCCCAATGATAGAATATCAGGCATCCTGAAATTAGTGCGGACGCCACCTATTTCAACCGCAACGGAGGATTCTCTCGGAAAACCGTTTTTCACAACACCAATATCTGTTGTTGTCCCGCCAATATCCAGTATCATTGCTCGCTCTAAACCTGATAAGTAAACAGCACCACGAATCGAATTCGTTGGTCCGCATCCAATAGTGAAAATTGGATAGGCTAATGCATAATAGGTTGATATTAATGTTCCGTCATTTTGCCCAAAGAATATAGTTGGATCCAGTCCATTTGCCAATAAAGCTTCTTTAAAACCTTGAACCACCGTTCGAATGACAGTAGTTAATGCAGCATTTAATACAGTAGCATTTTCCCGCTCCAAAAGACCAATACTTCCTATCTCATATGATAACGACACGCGCAGTTCCGGCGCTATCTGCCTGATGATTTTTTGGACTTTG
The DNA here is from genome assembly GCF_042679865.1 of Lentibacillus salinarum. NCBI lineage: Bacteria > Bacillati > Bacillota > Bacilli > Caryophanales > Bacillaceae > Lentibacillus > Lentibacillus salinarum. Next base: position 15,406 of record NZ_JBHTNH010000054.1, read on the forward strand.
AGTTCCTGTTCATGGCGGGAAGGAGAATAAACGCCAACTACAGCTATTGCATCCACATCATTTTTGATCTGATTAACAACATTTTGTACTTCTTTTTCATTTACAGGGACAATTTGTTCACCATTATATTCGTAACCACCAGAAACAATATGATGTTTTCTACCAATTACATCCAGTAAATCAGCCGGCCAATCAAACAACGGAGGTACAGTTGTCGTTGCCGGAGATCCAATACGGATAACACCAACGCGATTCAAATTTTTGCGTTCGACAATTGCGTTAGTGCAGTGCGTCGTTCCCAACATGGCATGCGTAACTTTTGACTTGTCCACTCCGGACTGATCGAGAATATAAGCAACACTCGCATAAATACCAGACATGACATCTTTGGAAGTTGGGGCTTTATACTTGGATAAAATATTCATGCTTTCGTCAAGCAGAACAGCATCCGTATTCGTGCCTCCCACATCAATTCCTATACGATATCCCATTACTCTCCCACCTCCGATGTATGTAGTAATTCAACAGGTTTGTACCCTACCTCATAACCAAAGTAACACGGTCCTGCGACTTCAAGTCCTTTGTTTGTTCGCCATTTTTCATGACACGGGTAAGCAATAACAAGGACACGTGCTCCGTATTTCAAGGATTCCGTCGTTATCGGAAATCCAGTTTCACGATCCAGGACAGAAATCAAGTCGGGCGTGATTGCTAATGGAGTATCCCCCTCCATCACGAGAAGCTGCTCATTTTGAAAATGCAACGTTATGCGCCGGCCGTGATCTTCATGCATCCCCTCAACTCGGGCAATTCCTTTCGTAAATCCTCCTGCCACCTCCCTTTTTATACCAGCAATTTTTCCTGTGACCAAAGAATAACCTTGGAGTTTATGCAATAGCTCCTGAATCGCTGTTTCTTCTCCTTTGTATTTCTTTAAGAGGGTTTCTCCTATCGAAGATGCCAATGTCAGTGTTTCTGGGATTGCACTGGCTTTCATATCCTTTCCGTGCAGCGCATAGTCGCACATTGCTGCAGATCCTCCCATCTGAACGGTCAGGGAACGGGCTATTTTTTCCGACCAATTCCCATCGACAGGATCATATGTTACGGTATTACCTCTTTCATCGGCCATCGCTACTGTGCCGGGTTCGTAGCCATCCAGATGGAAGGTAACCATTTGGGCTTCCGGAAAAGCCCGGCCCATTGCATCAGCATCCAAAATAGGGATTCCTTTGCTTGCGGCTGCAACAATAGGGACCAATGAATTTACACCACCTATCTCAATTGGCATCACAGCCCGAATTTTTTGCTTGAAATGCTGTTCAATCGAGGATAAGGCTTGTACAATCTGATCCTCGGACGGCAATTTTTCCACCATTACACTGGGTGCTCCAATCATAGCTACTGGGACAACCAGATCATCATCTTCCAATTCATGGGCGGAAAGAATATCGACCGGTCCATATTTATCAATCGAGCGCAACGCCATTAGCTTGCCAATGTGAGGGTCACCTCCCCCACCTGTACCGAGTACGGCCGCACCGATTGAGATTTGTTCAACCATTTGTTTTGTCAATTTTTTCATTTGTGTATCTTCCTTTATTTAAATTTTGTTGATTTTGATTAGAGTATAATAATTTTTCGACCAGCCATTGCAAAGCAAATGCAGCGATAAAGCCATCAATAGCCGGAATGCTTGTAAGTTGAAACAACTCCATACCAGCGGGGGATTCCGTCGTCAAAAGTGCAATGCCCGATGCGATGATCCACACTACTAGAGACCGGGTAATAAACGATGGCTGGTGTTCATTATCAAAGCGGAAATTATGTTTGTTAACTAAATAGTATTCAGCTGCATAAATACCGCCTACTGGAGCAATAAATACTGTAATAAAATTAAGAAACACTACAAAGTGATCAAATATTCCCAGTACGGCAAATAATGTTGCGAAAAGTCCAGCCAAGATAGTCAAAATCTTTTTGGGAATTTTCGGGAGTAGTACCGCAAGTCCCAAAGACGACGAATAAAGATTGTTTGTATTCGTTGTCCATTGTGCGAGGGTCAATACAATAATAGCCGGAATACCCATTCCCAAGGCAATAAAAATGACAGTCAAATCACTAGTATTCATCGCTTTGGATAAAACAATAGCCATAACGAGCATGAAACTGTTCCCGATTAAAAACCCAAAAAATGCAGAGAGCACGGCATCTTTTTTTGTTTTTGCCCATCGAGCTATATCAGGCGAAATAATGGTACCTACCACAAAAACACCAATAACAAGAGAAGTTGCTGCTCCAAAGCTAAATGTATTTCCAGTTGTTTGCAGTACATCATCAGTCCCTTTTTCATTTAAGGCTACTGACAACGCGGCGACGATCAAAAGAATCAAAAAAGGAACTGAGAACTTACTCAGTTTCTCTATAGCTCGATAGCCATAAATCGCAGTAGTCATCATAAGCAGTCCACCAATGAGTGCCAATACTTTAACCGGAACATCAATTCCAAGCAGGGATTGGATGGCTGCATGTGCATTTTCAGCGAAAAATCCCGCCTGTACCCCGAACCAGCCAAGCAAGGAAACGCCCAAACAGAAGGAAATAAATTTTGCGCCCTGTTTTCCAAAAACAAAAGTCGATATCATAGCAGTAGATAAGCCAGTTGTATATCCAATATAGGCACAAAATGCTCCAAGCAGCCCAAGAAATACGGATCCTATTACTACAGCCAAAATAGCTTTTCCAAAGGGCATGCCCGCCCCCAGTTGTGCACCAAGCAACATTGCAGACAGATCAATTCCGACCGCAATCCAAACACTTGCAATGGACAGCCAGCCTTTTCTTAGTTCTTCAGGAACTGGTTCTCGTGCAAAATCATTTTCATTTTTACTCATAATCTCCCCTCGCTTTTTCTATGTTTGGAATTCCATGTTAACTTCGACCCTCATAACGTATCTAACTTGGATATTCACTTTTTTATTCAACAATTTCGATTTACAGCAATTCCTGCCCAGTACTGTTCCCATATACTTTCCAATCTCCTGAAGAATTCCTCTTTATCGTAATACTGTGTTTCCAAAAACAAGCCATCCAACAAACATAGATAAGCTGTTACCAATGCTTCTGTGTCCCTGAATTGTATTTCTTCATTTGTAATTCCTTCATCAAAAATCTTTTTTAACATCCTTCGTTCCATATTCTCAAGGTTATGAAAGTACTCGGAAATGTCCTCTTTTAAAAAAGATGGCGGGAATAACATCAGTCGAATGAACATCTTTGTTTTTTCCGTTTCTTCCATATGATAGGTCATGATGATAAGCAATATTTGATGCAGCGTCTCCCTTGCAGAATACGTATCTCGATGTTCGAATTGACCTTTTAGTAAATGCAAATGATCATCAAGAATTTCTTTATATGTCTGTAAAAACAGATCTTTCTTTCCTGAATAGAAGGCATATATAGAGGGCGGCTTTATACCTGCTTCATCAGCAATTTCTTTCAATGTCATACCTTTAAAACCCTTTTCTGCATATAACCTTGCTGCTATGAGTTTTATTTTTTTCTTCGTGGACAAATCATCCCCACCTTACTTCTAATTACCTAATTAATATTAGTTAGGCAATATTATAATGAATGGTATACATAATTGCAAGATTTTTTCAAAATGTACCATAATTAAACTTACTTGGATGATTAGCAAATTAAAATTAATACTAAAAGTTATTTTTTGTCATCAGAGTGACATTTTTTCCAAAAAAAGAAGCCCATCAACTAATGAGCTACCTCTACGTAAATTATGACTGATTTACATGCTTGATAACTCCCTTCATCAGCCCCAGTACCTAATCGCTGTCGAAGTTTATACTTGGAATAGTTCTTCGTCATCTGATGTCTGGAAGATGCCACCTCAAAATAAGATAACGTTGAATCAAAGCAAATAATGGGGTCAATTTCAAGGTTCATCAAGTTAACTGTAGCGTAAAAAAGCTGGTTCTCCAAGTTATCTTTGATGGAGACCGGAAACCACAACATCATGATGACAGGAGACTTTCACTCCATTAGTTTCTCAGCCTTGTCGGCTGCTCCCTGACAGGCACCCCAACCCACAGCCCAGCGGATTTTAAATGCAACTGGATTTTCTACTATCATGTTTTGACAATTCTGCCAGCCCCTGCTTCAACCGAAAACGTATCCGCCCGAACAACCGTCGTCTTTACCAATGGTCAAAAACTGCCAGTGAGCGTGTTACATTTTGTGTTGGAAAAACAGATGGAGCGGATCGGGATGTGTATGTGGCGGTTTGGGGGTATTCCGACTAGATTAGGGAAGTGATAGGCACAAAACAAAAAAGCCTCCCACATTTAACGTGAAAGGTTAGTGATTCATGGCAAATTCTTTTATTAAATCTTCGTCGATTACGTTGTTTAAACGTTTACCGCCTTCAGTCACAATGTTCCAAGGCGTTCCGGGTTGATGTGTTAAATTAACGAGTGACCATGCAGGATAACTGTCATACTTGCCAAGCGTTTCATCTAATACGTCCAGATATTTACCGAAGCTTGAGGTCTGTTTAAAACGTGAGTATACAGACAACTTAAACGCATCATCTTTAAAAATCAAGACACCATCATCCTCGGCAAACTCATCTATATTTCTGCTACCGTACTTTTTATACTTGTCATATACTTCTTTTACTACCGGTCCATGCTGCCAGGCAACTAATTTTTCTTTAAAAGGGGCTTCACCATACTTTTTAACATAGTCCACGTAGAAAAAGTAAAGCAACTTTTGTAATTTTAAATGCGTGCACTCAAGCTTAGACGTAATGAGATTTGCTATATCGAACGAGGTTATTTCATTTTCATCAGCAAGACAACGCGTAAACGTCTTAAACTTATTAACCGGAAACACATCTTCAAAGAATTTGTCGTACTTTACAACTGACTCCCATGTTTTAGCATCAGTTTTCACATGGTGGAAGCCAAAAGACAATTCAGGATAAGACGCTTTTAACTTATCAGTCAGCTTTTTAAATTCCTTTAAGCCGTTTACGCTTTTATACACCTGGTGAAAAGCAATACGTTTCCCTTCACGATAATCACTGTGAAGTAATATAAAATGTTCATACATAACAAATCCCTCCTTTTCGCATAATATATCAGCCATCTCTATATTTGGTTGGCCAATATGTATAGTCCTTTTTATAAACTTTATGTGAATCAAGATTAGAACGTTCATGTTGAGCGTCCCAAACTTGAAGCTCTATTGGAAAGCAAGTGTTAAACATTCCCATAAAGTAGATATGAAAAGCTTTATAATCATTTTTTTGACGAACGCTTGCTCTAACTCTGTTTTTACCCTCATTTTTCGTATGCTGAATATAATCAGTAAGCTGATAAAAGTTAAATGCAAAATTTTGATCCACGATTCTGAAACCAAGGAAATCGTTTAAATATTTGTTAATCGAAAAGCTTCCATTTCCATGAAACCTCTTACGATGAAGTTTCGAGATAATTGAGTCATCATTCTTCACTCTGCCAATGATTGGTATGCCATTGGACGATGAAAGTTCCAGCGCAACATCAACATACAGATCGTATAACCCAGCTTTATAACTTTCCATATAATCAAGAAAATCTGTATCGATAAAATTATCCGTATTCTTTGGGTCATCTAAAGTAACATGTCTGACCTGCTTCTTTTTGAGGTTGAATGTATGACCCTTTTGCAATCCAAGCCATTCAAGGTTATATTTATTATGATTATCACATATAACATCAATAATTTTTTTGTAATCATTAATATTATATGTATGCGAAATTGACACGTTGCTTCCCCTCAGTTTCTCCAATGTCATGTCTAAGTATACACTAAAACGGGCAAACAGGAAACAAAATAATAAAGAATCCTTTAGTGTTTTTACATTGTAGAAATCCTCCCTAACAGTAAAAGGACTCAGAATAACATTTTTGCACCACATAACCCTCTCATTATAGTCACACATGCAGCGAAAATTCGCCGCTGCACCACAGAGAATGAAAATATACTGGACTGTCCATACTTGTTATTAATCCAGTCAATCCATATCAATGAATTGTGGCTCTTTCCCATTTTTTTAACGAATTGGAACGGGCCTACTTTAGTATTGTCTTTTTTCGCATTTAAAGAAGTTTATTTTCATGGTAGGCTTTATGTACAAGCATTTTCCTTCCCCTTCGCTTAATCTTATTATATACGAATCTTAGAATGGATGCAAACATTTGTTCCTGTTATTGTGCTTATTTTTTTGAAGGAAAAGTTTAGTTGGTATCTGCTATCAACATCATTCAAGGACAGTCGGACAATTAAGATGGCAAAAAACATCCCTTGTCCGAAGGCGATTCATCCCCCACTTATTTTGGGTTAACGTCTTCCAAAATTAAAGTGGGGATCTTCTCGCCGTGAATCATAAAGCAATACTCTTGAGTGACCGTCTGCTTATTTACCCTTATAATCGAAAACAATTGCACATTTGAGGGCATGAATACGTAAAATATTTTTCGGCTGAATATGCCCTTTTTTCCGCATTCATTTCGATTATAAGGGTGAGAAGATATTTCTCTGATACACGATATTTTGGGTGAAGACATAGCCAAAAGATTAAACGGAACCTTATATTCTGGATAAACTAATTGAATTGATCAACGGCGATAAATTGGTTCGTTTCATTGAGGAAGTCACGAAAGACGAACCGCCTAACAAACAATTTGATGCGATGCTTGAGTCGATTTAACGGATAGGGATTTACATTGATGACGGGAGTCTCCAGAATCTAACCATTTCTACTTGCAATCCCTATCCGACATCATTCACAAGCACTAATTCCTTACATCATCCGGACGAATCTTCTTCTCTTCCAATTCAATTAATGTGACAACTTCCAGCAAAGCATAGGCAGCATCTTTTCTGGTATATACCTCATCATCGATTAAATGGCAAGCAGTCTGGATAATTTTGCTTTTCATGTCGGTCAATAACCATTTTGTTTGTAATTCATCCAGACAGGTTTGGCTTGCCACTGCTTCTTTTTCCATATAAAGTATCATTCCTTACTCCGGCGGCTTCTATGGTGCTTGTAACCGTTTCTTCCCATAGAACATCGGCCTTCTCCACTGTCACAACAGATCGGCGCCTAGCAAAGATCCCTTCAACAGTTTCTGAAGGGTTAGGTATTTCGGAGCTGCAGTATTCGTTAAAGCCTTTTGGCCTCTAAATTTGCTCGCCACTCTAACTGATCCGACTCTTACTTTCTCTGAGTAAAGTTAAGCCGCCGTGGCTTTTACTTCCAAGCAGAACGTGGTTCGTTACCTCCCCACGCATTGGATATGCTAGTCATCCGAACCGGTCAATTGATGACAGGAGACTTTCACTCCATTAGTTTCTCAGCCTTGTCGGCTGCTCCATGACAGGCACCCTAACTTAACTTATGTGATAGTGTTCACATCGGCAATCAAAGGGATAAAGCTTTTATTTGGGTGTTGACATTTTCATTCAAAGAGTTAACATTAAAGATGTTAAGAATAATTTTAACATATTGAACATATTGAAGGAGAGGTGGTTCTATTGGGTAAGCTGAGTGATGAAAAGTTTAAAGAATATTTGAAAAAGGCAAAAGACGAAGTCATTGAATCTATTTCAGAAACGATGAATCTGTACGGTGTATAGCCACCAATCGGCAGACTTTATACAACACTATACTCACAGACCAAATGATTCTTGATGAAATGCGGGAAGAATTAGGAATGAGCAAGCCGAGTATGAGTACAGGTATCCGTAAACTTCAGCAGAATGACATGGTCAAAAAGAAATTCCAGCGTGGAACCAGAAAGCATACATATGTTGCAGAAAAAATTTCTTTAATTCATTTATGAAATATTACTGCAGGATGTGGGAACGCGTAATAAAAATAGATAAGGAAGCAATTAAAAAGGCAGAGGGATACTTAAGGGATGATTACGAAGATAAATCCGTTTCTGATTCGATTCGAGAAGAAGCAAGAGAATATTATCGAATGCTTAAAGAGTCCAAAGTCTACTATCAATGGCTGGGCAAATTAGTGCAAAGCATTCGATCAGGGGAGATTTTTTAATTTTTACCAAAGGACGAAAACAATACAAATGAAAGATGATCAAACGAGAAAGGGAGAGATAGTTTACACATGCTTAAGTCTTCCTGTTGATGTATCTTCTATGAGTCCCATAGAGTGGATTTATTTGATTAAGTGAACAAACAAAAGTTCATATTAAAAATTTATTCATAAAGGAGTTAGGATAATGAGTAAAAAAGTTAATATTGGATTAATTCAAATGAGCCCGAGTCTTGGTGAAGTTAAGGAAAACGTGTTAAAAGCAAAAAAATTTATAAGAGAGGCCGCAGAAAAAGAAGCTAATATAGTTTGTTTACCTGAGACTTTCGCAACGGGGTACAATTTAGATGTTTTAGGTGAAAAAGCTATAGAACTTGGGATTGAATATTATGATTTTATAGTCGAAAAAATCTCTAATGAAGCAAGAGAACATGGGTTGTATATAATTGCACCATTCGGTGAAAAAAGAGAATTAAATGGTGTGATATATAATTCGGCAATTTTATTTGATGACGAAGGAAAAATAGTTGGAAGTTACGCAAAAAGTCATCTATGGGATAACGAACAGCTATATTATAGACAAGGTTCTAAATTGGATGTTTTTGAAACTAAATATGGAAAAATAGGGTTGATAATATGTTATGATCTAAGTTTTCCAGAAGTAAGTAGAAGTTTATGCTTACAAGGTGCAGATATGATTTTTGCTCCTTCAGCTTGGGCTTATGAAGACAACGAAACAATGTGGGAAGCAATGTGGGATGGAAATTTATATCAAAGGGCTCAAGAGAACACTTTGTTTACAATAGGCGTAAATAGTGTTGGAAAACAAGAAAACTTAAATTTCTTTGGCTTGAGTAAAATTTATAACCCGAAAGGAGAACAGTTAGAAGAACTTCCTAGAAATGAGGAAGGGATTAAAGTAACTACTATAGACTTAGAAGAGGTTGAAAAACTTAGAATAGAAAATCCTTTTTTGAGAGATAGAAGGCCTGAACTATACTCCCAATTTACAAAGGAATAAGACATTTAACTTAATCACACAAAAGCATATGTATATAGAAAAAGTAATTAAAAAGACCACATAATCTTTAGCTTCGTAAATGGATCGACAAGGGAGGTTAATGATATATGAATAATTTAAAGGACAGTCTTGAAAGTGATATTGAGGAAAGGATTAAATTTATCGAAAGTGATTCTTATGATTTAGGTCCACCAATCAATAAAAAGGACATCATTGGAATGCTGATTGTCGGTATTATATCTTTTATTGGTTTAGTATGGGGAGCTATTTAGATATTTGGTAAAATTGTACGAGGAGGTATATAGTGAAAGATGTAGATAATGATGTGTATTATGGTGTTAAACCACTTTTAAAAAAGGAAAGAATATATAGTTTTTGGGATATACTGTTGGCTACTGGGGCATGGTCTATCGCAACATGGTGCTACGTCCAAGGTGGGCAGATTGCTGAATTACTTGGTTTTAAAGAAGGATTAATTTCTACAATATGCGGGATAGTCTTGGCTGGAGTAATCGTATATTTAACCGTTATTATACCAACAAGGCATGGAATAGACATTTGGATTTATCTACGTGCAGTTTTCGGAAATATAGGTGTAAGTATAATTGCTTTGCTTTGCCTAGCAGGTATAATGGGATATTTCGCAATAAATGCTGATATATTCGCTAGTTCGTTTATGAATTTATTAGGATATGCAGGGGTTTCAATTTCCACTTCTTGGACTCCTTGGATTGCAACAACGTCTGTATTAATCGGTATGATGATAGCCTTAAAAGGTCCTATGGCTGTAAAAACCTCTACAAGAATAATGGTTCCATGTCTGTTGGCTATTGGTGTATTTATTGTGTTTACGGTGTTTTCCCATTTTTCTTTTTCAGATCTTGCATCTATGGATCCATTAGTTTCTGGAAAATCTGCCAATACTGTAGATTATATGCTTGTGACGGAATGGAATATAGCTTTTGTCCTTGCTTGGTTTTGTTCTCTTGGTGTACTGGCTCGTCTTGTGAAAACCGAAAGAGCTAGTTACTGGGGACATATGGCCGGTTTTTCCGGTATAATGGCTATGTTTATATGTATTGGGATTATGACTGCTCTAGCAATGTATGCGGCTACGGGAACAATAAGTCACGATCCTACAGATTGGCTTGTTGAATTAGGTGGCCCCGCGTTAGGGTCAATATCTCTAATATTTATTATTATAGCAAATATAACTACACAGGGAGTAGGAGTGTACAGTTTTGCAGTAAGTACCAAAGTAATGAAACCTGACCTCAAATTTAGCATAATAACGATATTTTGGAGTGGATGGACAATTTTATTAATTTTTTGGGGAGGAATATGGGAGTATTATGAAGTCCTCCTTGCAGTACTTGGTACAATATCTGGGTCGGCTTGTGCACTTATATTGGCTGACTTTTATATAGTAAGAAAGCAAAAATTTTCAATGAGGGGATTATACCAAATAGATAATTCTACAGTCTATAAATATACGAAAGGGTTTAATATCCCTGCATTTATTTCATTTGCATTAGGGATTTTTAGTTACTTCTTGGTTTATGATCCTATAAATGCTGTACCTAGAAGTGACCTATTTCAATATACTACGGCTACTGGACTATGTATGTTGGTTTGTTCTGTCACATATATTTTATTAAGCAAAATTAAACCACTTAATAATTATCTTAGAAAAGACGTTAAAGAAGAAGACATTAAAGAAGACATAAAAAAGTCATCATAATGACTTTAATGGTTGAAATTGTTATTAAATGATGTAGGTTTCTGCTAATAAGATTACGTAATCTTTGTAGGATACCCTACATCTATTTTTTTAGGGGTAAGCACATATCTTCCTCACCATTAGTTAAGTGTGAGCAATTCACTCCCTTCAATATGTTTAAAAGTATGATTGAAATTAACACTACTAATAGGATGAGCGAAGGTTTTCGCGCGGTCAGACTTTTCGCCGACGATGATGCGTGACGGATATAGATTATCGTATAACGCTTTGCCTTCCCGTAAAAATTCGGGTGAGAAGATGATATTGTTTGTTCCGAATTTGGCATTGGTTTCCTTCGTGTAGGCAACTGGAATAGTCGATTTAATCACTATAACGGTATCTGGATTGGTATCCAGGACATTGCCGATAACTGTTTCCACTGTTGATGTGTCGAAATAGTCCTAATCCGGATCATAGTTGGTCGGTGTGGATATGATGACATAATCCGCGTCGGAAAAGGCTTCCTCATGATCTGTAGTGGCGGTCAGGTTTAAGTTCTTGTTGGCGAGGAAATCTTCAATTTCATTGTCGACAATTGGTGACTTCTTATTGTTGATCATATCGACTTTTTCCTGCATGATATCGAATGCGACGACTTCGTTATGTTGGGCGAGCAGGACGGCGTTGGATAAGCCGACATAACCTGTCCCTGCGACTGCGATTTTCATTTGTATATTCCCCCTATTTCCCCTGTATGATAACATATATTTTCTTCAAGTTTCGGTAGGTTGTTCCACTGAGATCCCTAACCCGTCAACCTCTTATTGTATCAATAGTCCTATTTAAAGGCATGGGGATATGGTTCAGTATTAAATCCTTGCCTTATTTCTTTTGATAATAATCGACATACCAATCGGCGAATTTATGCAGGTCGTCTTGAATGGACGTTTCTGGTTGATTATTGCATTTAACTTGTACCAACCTTGCGGTTATTTGTACCAGTGATTGCGACTAGTTTCACCACTCCTTGCGGAACAATTTACCAATATCAATAAAAACTCCTGTATACTTAGTGGGCATG
>NZ_JBHTNH010000055.1:0-35545 GCF_042679865.1 Lentibacillus salinarum
CGCATGACCACTTTTTCGATATCCGTCCATACTTTCACCTCATAATTTAGTATGGACAAAAAAGATAGGGCTAAAAGCTGATACCGTCTAAAGACGGTGGAGTTAGACCACGCATTTGTAAGTTAAAACTACCCTTGCCTGGAACAAAAAAATTTGTAACAGAATTACTGTTGTTTAACTTTTTCATTTCTTCATACAACTCTTCAGGAGAATTAATTTTTTCATATATAACACTCCTCGAAAATTATTCCAGTACCAATCATTTGATGACAGAAGCATCCTGAAGGCTTCTCTTTTCAGTTAAATTTCTTCCAGTATACCAATAATACTGAAAATAACAAATAATAGACTCTATCTCTCCCCTTCCAAGAAAAAAATAAAAAAATTCCATCATCATGCCCCCTTTTCTCCTTTTCTTTCGATTATAGGGGTAGAAGGACCATACTCAAATTGTAAAGGAGCTATCACATGGACAAAAAACTGACGTTTGAAGAGATTTTCGAGCAAAACGAACGGCGGATTCATTACCAGATTCACAAGATGCACATCCACGATCCACATAAGGAATTCTTTCAAGAAGGATTGGTCGCGCTCTGGAATGCCTATGAAACCTATCAGCCGGACAAAGGCCCGATGGCAACGTACTTCAATTATACGATACGGAACCGCCTGATTGACCGCATGCGCCGCAACAACCGGCAACATGAGATCCAGCAAAAGGCCGCGCATGAACAAAAAACACAACTCACAGACGGTAATTACCACTGTTCTACAGATGGACCACGTTCAATCGCAGCCAATCAGTCCTTACCATTGAAAGACGCTAGTTTTTGGAAACATATCCAACCCCAGTTAACGGATAAACAATGGAAATGGGTTGATTACGCGATTATTCAGGAAGTGCCTTACAAAACAATCGCCAAACAGGAAAACACGACGGTTGAGGCGGTAAAGAGCTGGGGACGGCACGTGAAGAAAAAATTGAAAGATCCGCACTTCCGTGAATTGCTGTCGTTCGAAGGTTATGACGTATAACTTGCAGCCGCCCACAGTCAATATAAAAAAATATCGAATAAGGAGACATTCACATGAACTATTTAAAAGAGTTGAACGCATTTTATCAGCAAATTATTTTTAACCCGCTTTCGGGCTCGGCCGTTGCGCTCTGGAATACATTAATGCATTTCAACAATCTATCCGGCTGGCAGGAGACCTTTTCCGTCCCTGCCTCGGTCATTGAACTGAAATCCGGCATAAAAGGAACCTCCTTCAAACGTGCCCGAATCGAACTACAGGAAAAAGGATACATAACCGTCACATCCAGAGACGGCAATCAATCGGCCGTCTATCAAATGATTTCGCAAGTTAAACCAATGTACCAGGTTAACAGCACCCCACAAACCATAGAGATACAGCAGCCCGATCATTCAGAAACCCACTTACACGTTCAAACCATGCTGTCACAACCAGAGCAGCAATCGAACATAACAAAACAGGAAGCGGCAACGCCTTATACATATACCGACACCACCCAACAGCCCTTAGGTGAACCAACCGAGCAACAAATCGCAGGCCAACTTATGGACCACTTACAGGAAAACAACACGATCCATCGTACGAACCATGCACCGGACAACAATCCGGGCCGCAGTATGGACCAATCGGCGGCCGGGAATGTGAACCACAAAGCGGACCACAGTACGGCCCCATTAATTAAACAAAATAAAGACAAAAATGAAAATAAAGCAAAACATAACCCAACAACAACTACAACGTCAGATGCTATCCGTTTCTTCCAGGAAAATTTTGGCGTGGCCAGTTCCTATGTGGCCGATGATATCACCAACCGGGTCAATGACCTTGGGGACCCGCTTGTCCTTGATGCCATGAAACGTGCTCTGGAGCAAAATAAAGCCACCTGGCGCTATGTGAAAGGCATCCTTAAAGCATGGGCAAGGAAAGGCATAACGACCGTTGAACAAGCCGCAGCCGACGAAACAGCATTCCGCAACCGGCAAAATTCTAAATCGACTCAATCTGCCGCGACCACAGATGACGTTGTGCCCGAATGGTTCAACGAGCGAAAACGGAAACAGGCATTGGACAAGAAACGAAAACAGCATGAGGGTCCCAAGGTTATGAGCGATGCGGAAGAAGAAGAGTTTGAGAAATTATTGGCGGAATATAATATCAAAAAATCAGCAGCCCAGTGATTTTGACTGCTGGCTGTTATCCTTAGTCCGCCCGCTTCGTCCAGTCGAAGAGCTAATCTTGAGCACACGGCTAGGCGAATAGGTCCGATCGGTCTTGAACACGCGCTTATAGCTTGATTGAATATACTTTATGGAGGGGTGGACTCGAGCAATTAATATTAAAACAGCTGCCAGCATATACGTACCGACAGCTCAGAGTCATTAGGGTGGCTAAATCGATTCTTTATAAAAAATCATACATGTCACTCATAAAATTGAGGTTATTTTGTTCCTAGCGTTAATTTAAACCGGAGGAACTGTCCTCCGCTTTTTTACTTCTCAATCTCAAATACGAATGGTTCAAAGTCAAGCTCATAATTAGAGGAGGATCCCTCGGCATGGAACGTCATCGTTTCGATCGATGGGTCAACTGCCGGGAAAGTTATCACACCTTCTGTTTCCACACCTGGAAGAATATCGGATTGTACTTCGGGTAAACCGGTATCATAGAAACTCTCTTCCTCCAATTGTTCATTATCGATTAATAGTCTGGAATTAAAACTGTAGAATGAGACCTCATCGTCTGTGTTGTTCGTGATCGTCACGTAAACGCGGGTCATGTTGTCGGCGAGTTCAATTTTCTCGACATCTATCACATAGCCGTGCTGATCCTGGCTTTTATCGACCTCAATAGTTTCAATGGCCGGTGAGACGGCTGTAACATAATCGACAACCTCCACTGATTCTGCCTTCACAGCCGGGGCATTTAATGTGCCGCCAAAAGCATTTTCACCTTGGAACTCATCGTGAATAACCCCGGACACGCGAACATAATCGTCGCTGGATACATCAAAATCAGAATCCGCCATTCCGACAATGACGTTTTGTTCCGCGTTCTCAGGATCAGCAAATACTTGCAGGTAGGTCCCGTCTTCATCACGTTCCGGCTGGACGAACACTTTCCCTGTAAACGTCACCTCGTAGCCTATATATGCCCCTGGATCGGAAAATACTTTATCAAACTCTTCAGGCTCAACCGTTCCTTTTATATCAGATACACCCTCACTGTCACTATCTTCCGTCTCTTCTGGCGCCTGGTCTTGACCACTGTCGGCACCGGCTGTTTCGCTGTCACTTTCCTCTCCTGCACATGCGGCCAAAATAAAGCCAAGCCCCATTAACATCACTATGATTAAACGTTTCATCTTTCATCTTCCCCCTTTGAAATGGTCTATGGCCATTTTAGCGCAAAGGGTATACAATAAAATGCACATCACATTTTATTGTTGTGACTGAAGGAATTGCCTTTCATAACTGGTTTTAAGTCAATGACGGCGATGGGGACACAAAATGACACCTGCCACCCACATAACATCCTCTCACATTTCACATGCATCTAGGAATATATGTTCATACTTTTATTTATAAAAAAAGCAGCCCGCTTTGGACTACACTAAGTTTATGCCTGACTGATCAACTTTTTGATCCTGTAAATATCCGTTTCATTGTCAAATGTTTTCTGGTTGAGCAAATCAATACCCGTTTTCATTTTTTCCATTTCTTCATTCATATTGTCTAACCGCTTGTTGACATCCTCAAACCGGCCATTCATCTCTTCTGCCATTTTATCAAATCGTTTAAGATTGAAAGCGATAGGGGGAGAGTGTAGCATGACGAACATCTTTTACTATAAGATCAACCTACTCTTTCGGATACCGGCTTTGATCTTTCTCCCGTATCTATTCAGACACTTCCACCGGTTCCACATGTTCAATCCGATTTAACTTTTTCAAACGCTCCCTGGTTAGTACGTTTACCGGATTGTCCGCGGCATAATCTTCAACATCCATATGCCACAACTTGACACAGCCCTGCTGGATAACTGTCCAAGAGCCGTTGAGCCATGCCTAGTACTGCATCGACTAAAGAAAAGCCCTGTAGAGCTCCCACTCCACAGGACTTATCAAAACTGCACACTCATATCTGTTTAACACAAACCCCAGCGGCCAACCCATGATTTGTCCGAATTGGGTGCCTGGTATCAAAAGTTACGGGGGACAGTGATCCACGTCCCTCTGTACCGTCTATTCAAGGCCCTTTAGCCATTGATCTTTTAGGTCGGGATGGTTATCAATAAATTTTTGTGCAGCATCTTCTTCATCCATACCATCCTTAATATCAACCATCATCGTTTGTGTTTCTTCTTTCGTAATTGAGAATTGTTCAAGGAACTTATATGCTGCTGGTGATTGTTCTTTAAAATCTTTTCCGGCGACGGAGAAAACATCATCCGGTTCGCCAAATGTTCCTTTCGGGTCATCGAGGATTTTTAAGTCAAATTCATTGAATGTCCAGTGTGGCGTCCACAACGTGACAACAATCGGTTCATTTTGATCGATTGCATCCGATAAAGCTGCGGACATAGCTGCACCGGAGCTTTCAAGCAGTTCCCAATTTTCATTCAAGCCGTATCCGGGCATGACGTCACTTTCCATCAGTTTCATTTCACCTGCTCCAGGACTGATGCCAGTGATTGTCCATTCCAGCTTTTCTCCAATATTATTCGTATTATTTGCCAAGTCTTCAATCGAATTAATATCCTCCATATATGCTGGAACGGTTAAACCAAGTTCCACTTTTTCGGTAACGGTGTTTATTTTTTCAAGGTCATCTTTATATTCCTCCCAGTAACTTCTGTGTGTTGTTGGGAGCCACGCACCAACAATCGCATTTGTTGACCCATCACTCAGACCAGTATATTCAACACCGACGTCTGTTTGGTTTATTTCGACGTCATAACCGATTTCTTCCAGCATTAGTTTTGCTACATATGTGTTTGATGTGTTGGACACGTAATCATCAGTTCCCAACGAAATGCTTTGTTCTCCGAGTTCTTTGTTGCCATTGGAATCGTCAGCATTGTTACTTTCATTTTCCTGATTACCATCATTATCATCGCCGCATGCTGCTAACATCATGCACACCAGGAAGATAACAACGATGCCTAAAAAACGGTATGTTTTCCACATATAAGTGTCTACAACTCCTTTTTTAAATTCGACAAGTATTATTATAAAAAAGGCGTATGGGAAAGCCAAGTTTCGTTTTGTTTTGTATTTGCGTGAATCTGGATATTCATCCATTTTATTAGTATATGGAATGCTTGTTCTTTAAATTTGTACATATTACTAAGCTCAACACCAAATATCTAAAGTTGACATCACTATTTTCGGCTACCATCGTACATTTTTTGCTTGCATTATTTTGGTGGAACAATTTCTCCTTCCACTAAAACCAGTGGGATATATAGGGCCCCTGTTCCCGTGGAATGATATAATTGTCCAGGAGTCTTGGACAAAAGTATTTCAAAAAATCGGGCATCTCCTCTGCATTCAATGTTTTATTCAAAATCATCATCCTTTATGAATCAATTATTGACGACGATTGTAACATAATGAGGTGTTATTTAATTCTGTTCGGATTGAAATATATGATTTCTCTAACAAATACTCGTCCACATTTTTATAGCTCATAGGAGTCAAATGCCCAGTCCCTGTACTGGAACATTTGCCCCTACTTGCTATAAAAATAAAACATTTACCTTATCCATCCGAAAACACAATATCAATCGTAAACGGATACCGCTCATAAACCTCTTCTGTCTGTTCATCTTCCAGCACCAAATAATATGTTTCACGTCTGTCATATACCATATCTTTAAAAACAAACTTTTCCCGGAAAGTCCGTTCACTTGGCTGCGCAGATGTACTGTCAGCAATCATGATATTTTCATTGGTCACACGCTCACCGGTTGCATCGGCAAAATAGAGTTTCAACCGTCGCGGCAGTTGTTTCTCTTCAACTCGGGACATTTGCAGAAAAGCTAAATACATAACCGGACTTGTCACTTTGCGTGCCGGCGTGGTCAATCTGACATCGACTTTCGATGCCTTATTTCTCGAAGACCTGCTGCGGTCGTTTTTAAACTCAACAACAGGCAAAACGACTTCCTGAGGCATTGCGCCTCCATGCACAAAGTTAGCACCGGGGCCGGGAATCGCAAACCGGCTATTTCCTTGTGGAACTGTAACAAAAAACTTATTTTCTTGACCAATCAGATAATCCATCGAATATGAGCGTGTTCCTTCCAATTCCGACCGTGTTTCCGTGATCAGAAATCTGCGTTTGGCCAATATCACTTCATCACTGCTTTGCGGCGTCTTTTGACTCCTGGCAAGTGCATCCCGTTGATAAAGAAATCCGTGATCTGCTGTGATTAAAATATTAGCCGCACTGAGATCCACCACAAGCCGGTTAACAAGCGATCGGATATCCTTTATGGCATCTTCTGCCGCT
The DNA here is from genome assembly GCF_042679865.1 of Lentibacillus salinarum. Taxonomy (NCBI): domain Bacteria; kingdom Bacillati; phylum Bacillota; class Bacilli; order Caryophanales; family Bacillaceae; genus Lentibacillus; species Lentibacillus salinarum. Next base: position 6,549 of record NZ_JBHTNH010000055.1, read on the forward strand.
TCGAATACGTCATTCTTGGTCGCTGCGTTATCCCCGCGGGCATCAATCGTGTTGTGATAAACATAAATCACTTTTTTGCTCTGAAATGTCTCACGGAAAGATTGTCTGTTCATACCGATGACATCGTCAAATTGAACCGCCATGGAAGTCGAAACAGCCTGTTGCAATATATCGTCACGATCCGGCGTTCCTTCCGTATTGAGTCCATCCACCGTAACCGCTCTCTCTTTTGAGAAAGACATATGTCTATGCGGCAGAAGGGCAGCCATTCCGAATGCCGTATAGGACGGCAGAACGCCCTGGATTGCTGAAATGTTTGCCGAAGCTTTCCGTTCATTATTCAGTCGATCGGTCAATTCGTGGGCCACTTCATACCTCAGTGCATCCGAAATGATGACAAAGACGCGCTCATCACGCTCCCGGTATGGCTTTACCCAGTCCCGGTAAAAGTCTTGTTGCTGGGGGATGCCGTTTACAGGCCATTCTTGGTCATCAGATTGCTCGAGACTTCCTGCCCATTTCACAGCGAGTTCGTCCATAAACCTGTTTGCATACACATTTTCAATCATCTCGCGTAACTGGTATAAACGCTCTTTATGCTCAATCCGATCATAAGCGGCATAAAACTTTCTATATGCCGTATCAGCCTGATAGTAGTCACCTGCATACGTATGAAACATGTCAAAAACAGATTGTTCCGGAATGAAAGGCTCCCGTTCATGAACAAGCTGCAATAGTGTGATGGCCTGATGAAGCGCTTCATACTCATGTCTATATTCCGGATACCAGTGACGGGTCCGTCTTGTAGCAATCATGTCTTCATATGTATCAAAGTCTGTCACCTGATTGATCAGTTGAACGGCAATATAATCAATGATGCTTTCACCAAAAACCCGGAATCCATCCATTTGAACAATGTCCGTGACATCCCATTCTTTAGCATAATGACGGGCATTGACGACGTCTTCCATATGATCAGCCAGCGCATTGAAGACAGGCCGATCATCAACATGATTCATCCATTGATCCATAAAGACGATTGTATTGGCCGGCCTAGGGCTGATATATGCATGCCATGACTCCGGCACGTTACTGTTCGTATGATGTTGTGTGGTATAGGTCAGGATGAAAAATATGAGCAGTGACTGCAGCGATTTTTCCCGTAATGTATAGCCATAGTATTTCTCCGCCAGTTCCCAGAATTTATCGGCATCACCATATTTATCGATGGCCTCCCACACGCTGTCATCACCTTCGTGCCACTTCAGCATAAGTGTTCTGATAATGTCGTCCATTGTGTTAGTCCTGCTTTTTGTTAAAGCAGCCAGAACGGTTAAATCAACCGTCTCATGCGTGTACACATCAACCGGATATTTTCTAAACGCCTGCAGACGGCTTTTATTGTTGAAAAAGGCTTTATACCGTTTGAATGTTTCTCGCAGTGAATCGTCCGTTACCCCCAACTCCCGCATGATGACGGTGATTTTATCGGTGGCAAACTCAAAACCTGTCTTATAAATATCCAGTAGCCAGTCGTCACGCGGATTGGGTCTGGGCATATTGGCATAAAGCAAGAAATGGGATACCGGATCATTCTTTTCCAATTCGTATTTGGTCGCGAATAAATTGTTAGGGGTCACCTGCCACACCCGAATCCCCGGCAATTCGATGGTATCAATATTTTCCGCAAAGTCGCCTTCCTCATCGTACCAGAACACGACATGACGCTTTTTTCCGTTAGTCAGTTCTTTCTGGAAATAGTCATTTAGGATTCGGTGTATTTCGTTCAGATTCATTTGCTTAGCCTCCCATTAGGGGAACTTGAATTCTTGAATTCTTCTTGATTTTGCATCGAATATAATCTATACTGCAGTTAGATAATAAAAAGGGCTAATGGCAATCGACTAAGTTCGGTTAGGCGTTAGCTCTTTTTATTTACCATTAAGTCTGCAGTCAACTTTAAATTTTTGCCAGCACATTTGCTTTGAGCGGGCTCTTACCTTCACCCTGTGGGACCTCCACATTCTGGAACCTGGCATAATTGACTTTGACACCATCATCCAAGTCAAGATCGATCTGTTGATTAGCAACATGTGCAATCACCTGATCGTATTGCTGACACTCCAGCAGTTGTTTCTGCAGCTTTTCTTTCGCCTTTTTCGCTTTTGTTTTCTCCTGCTGCGGCACGTCGGATTCCATCAGCATGTCCATCCGGCCAATCTCTTCCTCATATTTGCGCTGCTGAGCATGCAAATATTGTGTTCTCACCTGCGAAACCAGGCCGGGTTCATAGCGGTGCAGATAAACCAAGGCCTTAAATCCATTTTCTTTTCCGCTGTCAAACAGCCAGTATATCGGCCGCTTCTGATAAATTTTGACATGGTCTTTGTAAAACTCTTTCAGGAAATAACGGCGGATACGCTCGCGGGACGTTTCATTAACTTTTCGTGTTAAAGCATCCGCAATAAAATCCAGATTTTCCTCCAGCGTTTCCTCGCCAAAAACCGTCTTCAAGATGGTGATAAAACGGCCGACAATATCATCTTCAAAATACACATCATCCGCAATCGGAATGACGTTATCCGGATCGGGCTGGAATGATTGATATTTGCTTGAATCGAATTCGCCGCCTGCATACGCCAGCCCTTCTTCATCAAGTGAGTAACGACCCAGCATCAAGCCGACCGTATACGAGATGAACGATTTCACATCCCGCTCCAAATCCGCGCGATTGACGGTGACTTCATCATCTTGCACTTCAGAAGTCAGTTCATCCTGGAGTCCATACAAGTCGATAAAAATCCGGTTCAACTCTTCTTCGTTTGATTTGAGGGTTTGGAAACGATGTTCAGCTTCCTGTTGCCAGTTTGCAAAAGCACCAGATATTTTTGTTGCACCTTGCTTGAACTCGATGAATGGGTGCGTTTTGTAATCCCATGACGTTTCGAAAGAGTCCCAGTCGGATTTGGAAATAAAGATATTTTCTTTTGATAAGGTAGATATGATTTGAGTTTGTTCATTGTTAGTTTCAACAAACACCATCTTTTCCATATCGCCTTTTTTGAAGTGAAATGTACTCATAATTAACTTACTCAAATGATTGAATAAATTGGAATTCATAAGCGCTAGAGTATAAATTGTTTTACCACCAATAAAATATGTGGGACCTGTAGTTTCAAATAATTGGTTTTCGGATGAATACCGTCCACTGAAACCTCCTGAGGTAACATCAGACCAAGTGATACCTTCTCTGAAGTAGTAATCTTCATTACTTAAGGAGGCTCTTTCAAAATCTCTAAGCTGTTGTCCATTATTTTCAAAGTTTACTACATATTCATTGTTACCATACCATTTTCTAAATCTGCCGCCCTTGTTAATAAAAAACCATTTAAGATTATTTATTTTGTCACCTATTTCATTTTTATTTACTTCATGCCAGAACCTCAGAAAGGTTTCATTACTGCCCGTTTTAAGTCCCTCTTTTGCAGTCCCAACATCTCCCAACTTCGGATTTTCGCTAAAAATTTTTAAGACTATATCGCTAGCCCAATAAGCAATTGGTGAACCTGGAATGTCATTAAAGGAATCTCCCGAGATTATAGAATATCGATTCTTAGTAACCGGAAACTCGTATGGCTTATCATTTAAAATGTCCTTGTATTCTACATACTGAAAAACACCCTGGTAATCTTCAATTTTTTTTCTAAAGATTGTTGCCGCTGTACCAAAAGCTATTCCCATAACCATGTTGGCCATATGAGTCATCCCGACAATAGAGTAATAATTAAGCAAATGTTTCCGATACTTTTTAAACGAAGATAGAAACATCCATGATTGCATTGTGACGTTTGCAAAAAGTCCTTCTTCTTTCGCGAATCCTTCTATACGCTCCATCATAGTTGCAAATAAATCACTTCTTGTATTTGGAAATCTCTTCTTTAGATATTTAGCTAACTTGGAGTTCATTCCACTACCACCCATATACGGTGGATTCGTCACTACAACATCATATTCCGCTGATAGAATTTCTGCTTGTTTTATCAAACTTTCAAAGACAGGAAGCGCATGGTCTTTAAAGTCCATTTCAAACATGTCGTTCTGATTACTTTCTTTCAATGCATTTACTCGTTCCTTTAGAGCACCGAGGTCAATCTCAGGAATCTCGATAATCGAGCCATACAGTTTGGCGTCCGTGAACGTATCCATCAAAGCTTGTACATCATTTCTCAAATCTGTATCGCCGACAAAAATATCAATATCCTGTTCAGTCAAATGGTTGCTTTCCTCGATCCAGCGCAGGTTCATCACAAACTGCTTTTCAAATAACCGGTAATTATAACTCCTTGCCTTCATCATGACAGCAAAATAAGCCATCTGCGCCGCCCGCGGGTCAATATCCATGCCGTACAGATTATTCTCGATAATGAGCTGCGGAATATCCTGCTCGCGATACCCTTGTGATTTGTACAATTCATAAAACACTTCAAATGCATAAACCAGAATATGACCAGAGCCCATGCATGGGTCGAAAAACGTGATTGATTCAGGTTTCAAACCTGGGTCTTTTAACGCCTCCAGCTGCTTCACCACATTTTCAGGCTGCTCGGCGCTTTCCAGATAATACGGAAGCTTTTCCTGTAATCCCTTATCAGGGTGGGACTCAAGCCACAGGCGGCCAAGTGAGTTATCGACCATATATTGTACAATCCAGCGTGGCGTAAACAGCTCCGTTGCCGCCGGTATATTTTCTTTCGTTATCTTTTTGTTTTTCTTCAGATCGGCAAATACTGCATCCTTCTTTTCTGATATATAGTACTGGTACAGCCAGCCGATGATCTCGACTTCCTGCAGCCAATCTGCTTCATCAATCATCGTCACCATATCGCGGATAACCGAGTTTTCAACGAGTAGATTATCCGGCAGAAGCAGCTCGGTATAATCTTCAATCTTCTCAAACATCATCGGCATGATCTCGCCAAGCTTGTTGCACTGCTTGATCAATATGTATTTGAACAAATCCTCATCATCATTAGCATCCTGCAGTTCATAAACTTTTTGTTCATTAAGGTCCAGATCGTCAGCGAGCATAAGCACTTCTGTCAGTGCATCAGGGTCGCGCTTACCTTCCTCAATTGAGGTGAAAATACGTATCCCTGTTGGCAGATAGTCATTCACTTCCATAAACCGCAGTGCGATAAAACGGTTGAACCAGGTATAGGCCACTTCCTCAATTACCTGATCATAACCCTTTTGGTTCACTTCCTGAATCAACTTTTCCCGTTGTTTGATTTGGTATTGTTTATAATACTTTTGGTTAATCATGAAACCGTCCTGGTAAATTTCCGCTTCTTTAATCGTATCTTTTGTGATACCCAGCTCAAACGCCTTTTGCGCTACGGCTTCCATCAGTTTATTCCTTGCCGAAACAGCGAATTTCCTGATTGCACCCTTATCCATCTTAATGCCTCCAAATGAAGGATAGACCTTACCGAGTGGCCTATCCTTTATATTGTCATACCAAATTAATCGTTGTATCCTCATCCAATTCATCCAGCAGTTTTGCCCTTAAGTCTTCCACGAAGTCATCAACCTCTTCTTTGGATTTTAATGTTTTCGTCCCTTTGATCATCATATTTTTGCTAAGTGTCTTTGTCTTTCGTTGTGTTGCAATAGGCGGTGTGTCTTCTCCTCTGTCCGTATCGGGATTCGCCTGTTCTGCAGCCATTTTTTGCCGTTCTCCTTCGATTTCATCCATGCAGCGGACTTTTAACCGGTCACTCTCTGTCTCCATTGCAATGGCTTCGTACAAGTTATGGACACGTTCCAGCCGCTCTTCCAAGTCCCGGAACCTTTGACGGAATGCGGCTGAAAGCTTTGTTTTTAACGTGTCGTCCTTGTTCAACGCCTGCTGAATCTCATCAGCATCCCGTCGAATCGTCTCTTTAACGGGTTTACACTCTTCTTCCAGCAAGGTAACGAAATGATCATCAAACGTTTGATACAGGCCGGGAAGTTCTTGTATCCGGTCATATGGCTCAACATGCCGAACGATTTTTTCCATCTTGTCAACCGTTGCGTTAATTGTTTCATCGGTCACATAAGTCCGGTTGTATTCAAAGATATCCAGCCGCTTCATCGCTTCGTCAAATTTATCCTGCTGATTATCAAAGAAACTTTTGACTTCTTTTGAATCTCTGGCGTATGCTTTTAAATCATTGCGCAATTGTCGGGCTTTATTGAAATATGTCACCGTGTCACTGATGTCCAATAACGTTTCAATTGTTTTCTTGCCTTCTTTCAGGACAGACTCGCCAGGATAGTATTGATTGCGGTAGTTTCCCAGAAGGTCTTTAATTTTTTCATGCTCTTGTTTCAGTAGCTTATTAAATCTGCTTTTTAACCCGTCTTCATCTGTCGGCAGTGCAGAGATGCCAAATAGCTCCTGACTTAAATCCCGTACATTTTTCAGCATAACAGGCGAAATACGCTCACGTTTCTTAACAATGACCCGGTCAATATAATCACGTTTTGTCAGGTAATTGATCAGATTCGGATCATCCAGCTGCAACTCACTGTTGTTTAATTGGAACTTGATCTCCTGCGCTTTAAACAGTTCCAGCATTAATGCGGTCGTGTCCATTTCCAGCCAGCCATAGGGCGGATTCACAAAAAAGTTCCGTATCCCTTTGATGGTCATTTGCTGATTCCGGTCAGTCAGACGGCCGATATGGCTGTCCACTTCATTGCGGGCATTGCTGTTCGGATCATTGCCGTCTGCCGACAGTTGGCTTGACGCGGTAATTAAATCCTGCAGTTCTTTCGTTGAATCAATAAATGTCTTCAAATCATCCAGCTTGTTGTAGTGCGTTTTGACCAGCAGCCGGAATGCATCGTTTATACGATCAGCCGGGTTTTTCTTTTTAATGTCGATTTGCTGCGAATTGACATAGACGTCAGCTGACTTCAAGGCTTCTGTCAGATAAGTGGTTACCCGTTCCCGCCGGTTGGTTACTTCACGTGATTTACGGGTTTTTATATCCTCAACAACCTGAGAAACGGACGTACCGCTTTTGAGTTTCAAATAGGCTTGTATCTTTAGTATTTCTGTCATTTCATCCAAATAAGACGTGTCTTGGGGCAGTTTCAGAATGACGTTGTTTTCCCGCATTGACATCATTTTTAGTTCAGAAGCGCTGTAATCCATAGCGGCATCTGCGTATGGCGTCAGCACGTGGATTCCGATATCAGTTGATTGTGTTTTGACAGGCCGATCATCAATGGATGCATTGAACGGAAAATGATATTTGGCTGAATAACGGTATTTATTATCTTTATAGATGCCATCAAAAATGACCTCGCCAATTTTTTGGATCACTTGTGATGTTTCAATGTTCATATGCTTGATTTCACGATTGACATCCTGCTCTTCATTAGTCAGGAAAATGTAGTCATCGCCGTTTTTCTGGATCAACGTTTGCTGGATCAGCCGGCCAAGGGAATCTTCAATTGTCTGTTTCAGCCCGATTTTATCCACGTCGATATGATCTATCATCAATGTCGCAATATTTTCCAGGTTTGCCGGAAGCTCTTTCACATATTTAATAAGGAATAACAGCTTCAGCACATCGATATCAAACGACTCCAGCTTTGAGTTGTTTTGGGCCTGGATGATAACCGTGCGAATACTGGAGTCCAGGAATGTTTCGATCGTTTCATAGAACGCGGGAAATGGGACCAGTTTGCCTTCCTCGTGATCGGCAAAGCGGGCGGCCGACTCCTGAAAGGCACTTAACAGCGAACGCTCTCCTTCCGCCAAATGCTTTCCGGAAGCTCCATGAATCCGTACACCGGTAAACACCTTCTGCAGCAGGTTAAACTGATAAGGCACGAACGGATACACGTCAATGAAGTCCGGTTCACTTTCATACTTTTTCATATCCGCACTGTCTTTGAAGGTCAATATATTCTGAAGGATCGAGCTGTTCTTCCGGTACACTTCTTCCAGCGTCTGTCTGCCTGCTTCATTTTTTGTTAAAATACGTTTCTTGATCACCTCATCAACAAACGCACTCGACAGGCTCAATTTCGTGTCAAAACGTCCCTGGATTTTGGAAAAATCATTCCCTTTAACACTGAGAACCGAATCAATGTCTTCCTGGCTTGTCACAACAATCCACGCTTTGCCATGACACTGGCGGCCGAGTTCATGGACAATCGTCTGCAAATTGAGCATAGCCTGCGAATTCTCGCCAATATATTGACCGACTTCATCGATCAGGAAAGCAACATGATGGTTCTCCCCTTTTGAATCGATGTATTCTTTTACACGTTTGGCAAACCGCTCAATGCTGATGGTATATTCCTGTTCCGCCCGCTCAAACCAGTTCCTTGCTGCATCCTCACTCATTTGTGTCGTTCTGGAGAGCGCTTCGATAATCGCATCTTCTTCATAATAGAAATCCTCACGGGCATCTTCCCAGTCGCTGCCCGAAATCTCTTTAAATGTCTTTTTGAAATCCTCGTAACTGCCATCTTTGGCCATATTCCGTTCAATTTCAGCTATCCACGGAATTGATCCGCAGAATCCTTGCATTTCGTTGAATACCTTGTTCAAAACCTTAACAATGGAATCCCTGTCGGCCATTGAATCCGACTCACTCTTCGCATCAATATCAAACAACATGACATCTGTCGTGACATGGCCAGCCTTTTTCAAATCTGACAAAATGGCCGGATCATCAATTTTATTATCAAAAAAGTCAATGGCCTGCTGACCGTTCACGATACGATTCTCAATCAAATACGATAAAATTTTAAGAAAGTGTGATTTACCCGATCCGAAAAAACCGGAAATCCAGACACCGATTTTATCCGTCGGGCCGGTAATCCCTTCTTCATATGCAGCAAAAAATTCCCCGATATGTTTCTGAAGTTCGTCGGTCACAACATACTCTTCCAGCTCCTGATAAATATTTTCATCGGCATCCTGTCCGACTTTGACAACACCTTTAATGTCACGGTCTATTTTACGGTCAAACATTTTCCGTATGTGCATTGATATCTCTCCCCCTAATAATCTATCAATTGAAATGCACGATAGTAGTTCTCATCTTTTATCTCACCAAACAGCACCAGCTCCTGACCATCATACCGTCCGGGAAAAAACATGACGACAGGGTTTTGGCCGACAGCTTTATGAAGGTTATTAAGAATAACGTGTGAACGAATGATTGGGAACGCCTTTCCAACCCCGGTTATGAACACAATATCGTTTTCCTGAACATGGTCAGCGATATACTTGATGACCAAGTCATTATCCAATGTCAGCCTCAAAGATTTCCGTGTTGCATTCAGTATGAAATGACTGCCTTTTTTCTGTTCCATATTGAAATTTTTCTGTAAGTATCCCTTAGACTCAAGGATGTCAAGCACGACTTCATACAGGTCAAATTCAATGATGTTTTGATCAGACGTATCATTGTTGACCGAGTCTTTGATAAATTTAACGCGCTCCCTCACGAGCATTTCATATTCCGGTTCATAATCGAATATATGATAACCAATTTCATTACCCAGTCCTTTGTTTTCACGGAATGAAGGATCGGTAATCCTGGGTAGAATTTCATCCAGCCGCTCATTTATCGTTTTCATACTCAACCTCCCGCTATCACATTGATGTATCTTGAGTCATCATGTTTTTTTATGTGATCGATCATATCCGGATTGATAATCGGTATAACCACTTTTCGTTCGCCTTTTTGATTCAGCAGCAACCCTGCTTCGAACAAAATCCGTATGTACACTTGCTTCAATTTGTAAAAGGTGTATTCCTTCCAGCCAGCAACTTTATTACTTTGCTGCCGCTTCGACTCAAAAAACGAATTGAAATCAGAATCCGTTATGACAGGATCCTGAAAGGCGAGCTTTTCGCTTAAAATTTCATCCATAAATTCGTAAAATAAACGATCTGTCCTGACAATGGTATACAGCACCAGGATTTTACTTGTTTCAACATCACTTTCAATCAGGCATCTGGTGAGGTATTCATCCAGTATATTGAGCCTTGAAAGAATTGTTGACGCAAGTTCCCTTTTCCGTGCTTCTGACTTCACCTGAAAAATATTATGGCTGATAACCTGTTCTTTCAGTTCAAGTTCGTTATACCCTTGTAAAATAAGGTGTGCCAGTTTTTTTGATTCGGTATATAATAAAGGTCTGGATTTAATTGTTGTGCTATATTGCCAATTATTTACCAAATTATCCCATTCCCTTGGGCCAGTTTTATGTTTATTGTATCATGTCACGACACGTAATGGTATGCAAAATGTTGTCTGGCGATTTTGTTATGATGGTGTGTATAAATAACGAAATTTACAAGTTACTGGGGTAAAAGATCCGCTGAAAAGAAAACACGAAATTGCCGAAAAAAGGTTGTAGTGACCAAATAAAAAATAGAAATACCGGTATGACGGGATCTCTAAATCTTTAAGCCGAAACTCGGGCTAATCAATTTCCATTGCTATCGACAATGCATTTGAAGGTCGATTTCATCAAGTAGATATTGACCATATTTTTCCGATAACTTTCAATAGCCATTACATCCACAAGTAAATATATAAAAACAGGTGGAGGCGAAGTGAATCATCATTTTCCCCCACCTGTTTTATTTAGGTTCTTTTTAAACAGTACCCCGAAATTTATCACCAATATTTTAAACCTTTATTTTACTTCCTTTTTTTCTAAGTTTCTTTATAAAAACGGAACATTTGATATATCTTATATCTTAGTACCGAAAAATTATGTTCAGATGCAAATTCTATACCTACGTGCCAGAGTTATTCAACATTTGGCTGTCCTGTTGCCTTATTTACAACTTTTTTTAACATGCCACCTTCTGATTTGCATTCCCCCCTAAGAATATCCTCTTCTGTAATACGCGCCATCAAAATTTCCCGTTCTTTGACACGTTCCCTATCATAAGTCACATAAATATATCCGTCCGAAGCCTCAGAAGCATCAGGATAAGATACTTCGTTACGTTCATCGAGTAATAATGAATATGGCCAGGTCTTTCCATCATCTTCACTTAATAAAGCAGTTAAATGACTTCTTCCCTTCCACTTTTTTACATTACCTTGATTCATAATATCTTCTACACTTATTCTTTCCTTAAAATTGTGATGATTAATTAACAACAATCTCCCAGATTTTAAACGGCGAATATGGAAACGTGAACATGGTCCATCTATATTACCTTTTCTACCTGGGGTCCATGTATAACCCCCATTCTTTGAAAAGCTTTCTCCTATTCCGTCAAATGTTCTAACAAGCATCCATAGAATCCCATCTTCTTTTTCTACAATCATATGTTCATCAAATTGTCTATTTGGAACATCTGCTTGCCCTCTCAAACTAAAGGTTTTACCGTTATCAGTTGAAACATAAACATTTGAAAACTGTTCATTTTGTAATCCATGGTCTTCACTTGGAATGCTCCCACTGGTATTACACCATATTGCACATGGGAATAACCATTCTTTGTTAGAAGTAACAATTGGTTTGTTCATCATTATTCCATTTGCAATTCTTCTTGGTTCAGACCACTGAAGATTTTCCGCATCCGGGTTTTCACAAATGGAAACCCATACTCCCATTCTTCCATCATTAAATCCACGTGTTTGAGTCCATGTCATCCATAATCTTTTAAAAGGGTCAATCCATAGATTGGGATCATAAATACGACACTCTTCATCAGGGTGTTCTACAACTGTTACAGAAGAGCGAAATGTTTTTCCATAATCATCACTTACGCACAAAATCATAACATTACCTCCGACTTCTGCACCTTGACCAGAATAAAAGTTAAGGAATATTCTTCCTCTTTCTGTCACCTCAATCGATGGAATTCCTTGCCAACGCCTATAATTATCCTTAAACCGTTCATCAGAGGGTTCTATAAAAATATTGGCTGGTGTTAATGAAGAATTCATAAATATCTAAGCTCCTTTATATAATTTTTTAAGTTAATTACTGAAGTGTATCTCAAAACTTTGATGGTGAAAAATTTCAACATACTGATTGCCTCCAAAAACAATCAGCTAATTTTTTTAACGTATTGCTTTGCACGATTATTTATTTCCAACAATTCATTATTGTTTATATTTACATTCGTATTAACAAGTGAATTACCTAATCCCACTGCTACTGCACCATTGTTAAGATACTCTTGTATGTTATTTAAGTTTACACCACCTGTTGGTATAAGTGAAACCTGTGGGAGAGGTGCATGAATATCCTTAATAAATTTTGGTCCCATTATATTTGCGGGAAATACCTTTATTAAATCAGCACCATGTTCATAAGCTGTTAATATTTCAGTTGGAGTCATGGCTCCTGGAATACTTAGCACACCATAGCGCTTTGTCAATTTAATGGTATTAATATTAATAGTTGGCGAAAAGATAAATTCAGCCCCAACATTAATGGCGGATTTAGCTGTTTCCGAATCAAGTACAGTACCCGCTCCAACTGTCACATCTGCTCCAAATTCACTTTTTATCTTACCAATTGATGATAAAAAGCTTGGGGAATCCGCTGTGATTTCAAACACCTTAATGCCTCCTTCAATAAGTGCCTCACCTATCGAAATGACATCACTTTCTTTTACATTTCTAATAACTGCCACTAATTTATTACTTTTTATAGATTGTAAGGCATTCATAATAACCCACCTATCTAATTACGTCTTCATTTTTTGATTTATTGGTAATTCTTTCAAGCCTTGCTCTGTCAGGTAAGCCTTCAATATCACCTTGAACCATAGTTACCAAACTACCAATCAGTGTCCCACGCTGTACGGCTCTTTTTATATCTAATCCATCCAAGAGACCTGATAATACCCCTGTAGCGAAACCATCGCCAGCACCTACTGGATCGACTATCTGTTTTAAAGGATATGCAGGAACATAACCTACATCATCTTTTGTAGAATAGTATGCACCATTTTCCCCTAATTTAATTACAACGCTGGTCGCGCCATTTTTATGAAAATATTCCGCTATATATTCTGAGTTTTTCTCTCCGGTTAGAAATTCTCCCTCCGCTTGGCCTGGTAAAACAATATCTGACTTAGCAGAAATTTTTAGTAGTACATCTTTAAGTTTACTTTTAGAGAAAAGCTTTCTTCTAACATTTGGATCAAAGACGACTTTCACATTATTTTTTCTAGCAATCTCGATGGCTTTCAAAACTGTTTCATAGCAATCATCACTAAGTAACGGTGTTATTCCAGAAACGTGCAAAAATTTAGCTGAAGCTATATATTCTTCATTCAGGTCAATAGGTTTTATATGTGTAGCCGCAGAATTACTTCTATAATACTGTATCTTTACTTCTTCACTGGTTAACATTTCCTTAAAATAAATTCCTGTTGGATAGCTATTATCAAAATAAACTTGACTTATATCTATTCCTTCTCCTCGCAAATAACGTAATATCTTTCTTCCAAATTCATCATTTCCTAATCTACTAATCCAACCTACTTCGTGACCTAACCTAACTAAACCTACAGCTACATTAGACTCCGAACCCCCAATTTGCGCCGAGTACTGATCCATATACCGTAACATACCTACTTTATTTGGAGTAAATAAAACCATTGTCTCCCCAAGTGTAATAATATCCATTTTTAGCTCCTTATACCTGTCTACTTTATTCACTGTTCATTTTTTTGTTCGAAACAAATCATTATTTAGGTTATTGATACTGTCTTGTGTGAAATCTATTGAATATTAGATGCTTCGCTATCGTCTGTTAATTCTTTAGACGACTCAGATTTTTTATTTGTTACGAACGCAGCTATAAAAAAGGCTAGACCAAATAGGAAAATGAAAATTCCCCACCACAAATTTGCATTAAACGGAAAATACTCTGTTTGTTTATTAGTGAACAACCCGTAAACTGTTAAAACAAAACCAAGGTAACAAAAAATTATGCCCGTTAAAAACTTAAGGTCAAATATTAACTTTCTCATGAAATCACTCCTCTTTTTCTATTCTAACTTTGTACACTATAAAGTTGATAGTGGGTATCTAGTCTAACAAAAACATATTTGCACAAAATGATTAGATACCCATGTTATTCTTATTTAAACAATAGATTATGGTATCCGAGTTACCAGAAATAAATGTTAATTATAGCCATAATAATTAATGAAATTATGGATAGGTAGCCTGGGCGTTTATACCAAGGTAGATCCCTGTATGATATTTTTTCACTCACGCCTCGTACCAAACCTTTAAGTTCACTATCTGCTTTTGGTTTTGTAAACAAGCTTACTACTATTGTAATTATCATCGTTATGACCCAAGCCCAAAATGCTCTATAGAAGTTACCTTCTGCAATCGTATTATAAAAATCACTAGGAACTAAGAAGTAAATTAGGAATGAACTTGTTATCCCTAAGAGTAACCCCCAGAAAGCTCCCCATCCAGTTGCTCTTTTCCAAAATACTCCTAAGAAGAATGTTGCAAAAAATGGAGCGTTAAAGAATGAAAATAACATTTGGATGTAGTCCATAATATTTGGAAACTGCGCAGCTAAAAATGCCGCAAAAACTGCAAGTATTGTACCAATAATAACCATTAATCGCCCAACTTTAATATAATGTTGGTCATTACCATCTTTTTTAATATAACCTTGGTATAAATCGTAAGTCCAAACAGTGGTAAAGGCTGTTACATTACCCGCCATACCACTCATGAATGCAGCCAATAAAGCTGTTATACCAAGACCAAATAATCCTTCAGGTAATAATTCAGCTATTGTAAGTGGCAATGCTAGGTTATATGGCATGTCAGGACTTTGACCAAGCTCTGGAAAAAGTGGAATAGCAATAAATCCCGGAACAATAACTACAATTGGCACTATAATTCTAAAAAAGGTTGCGTAGATTGGTGTGTTTTGAGCTGCTCTTACATCTTTAGCAGCAAACGCCCTTTGTGCGACTAAAAAATCTGTCATCCAATATCCAAATGAAAGAACAAAGCTAAGCCCTATAATAATTCCAAACCAACTTACACCCATTGGATTATCGGCAGTACTACCTAAACCTTGCCAAAGATGTGTAAAGGACTCAGGCATGTTAGCCAAAATACCGCTGATGCCTCCAAACTTGTACATTCCAATCAAAGCAACAGGTAATAACCCGATCCATATTAAGAAAAATTGAATAACCTCGTTGTATATAGATGAAGTTAATCCACCAAGCCATACGTATATTAAAACCACTATAGCCGCTACAATTATACTAAAAGCCATCGACCATCCCAGTAATACGCTAAAAATTAATCCCATAGCGTATAAACTAATACCTGAAAATAGAATGGTTAATATAAAAAATGTAACTGCATTTAATCCCCGAGTCGCTTCGTTAAATCGGAATTTCAAATACTCAGGGATAGATCTTGCTTTTGATGCATAAAAGAAGGGATACATATACAATCCTACAAAAATCATTGCTGGTACTGCTCCCATCCAGTAATAATGCATAGTTAACATTCCATATTGCGCTCCACTTGCTGCCATTCCCAATAATTCTAATGCACCTAAATTTGCAGCCAAATATGCAATACTCGTAATCCAAGCCGGAAGGTTCCTACCTGACAAAAAGAAATCACCATCTGTTTTAATAAGCTTTCGAAGAATTAATCCAACTACTATTACGAAAGCGAAGTAACTAAAAATAATAAAGTAATCAACCGTACCTACTGAAATTGCCTTCTCCATTTTTTAATTCACCTACCATATGTGTTTAATAAACATCTACTTATTTTTCTCCAAAAAATTCGCATAATCAATAATACCTTCTTTAAGATCATATTTAGCCTTAAAATCTAACTGCTTCTGAGCTTCACTACAATCAAATGCACCAATAAAATCATAACCCAAATCCCCAGGTCCAATCTGGATTGATACTTTGGGATATATCTTACTTACTACCTCAGCGATTTCATTAATAGTAGAATTACAGCCCGTCCCAATATTAAAAATACTTGAATTGCACTTTTCTACCTTTAACGCCTTATATACAGCAAGAGCAGCATCTTTTACATAAATAAATTCCAATTGTTGATCCGCACCCTTAGCATCATGTATATCAACTCCATATACAGCCCTTTCCAAAATGGATTTAATCGGGTCTGGCATAAAACGATTTGGACCATAAACAAAGGCTAGACGTAAAGAAATAACATTCATCCCGTGATTTCTATTATATACTTCTCCTAGATACTCACCCGTTAGTTTAGACACTGCATACATATTCTCTGGATGAGCCTTATTTTCTAACGTAGTTACAGTGGATGAATTATTGCCGTATACAGCTCCTGAACTCAAATATACTATGTTATTTATATTAAATAATCTTGCTACTTCAAAAACTGTAGACGTTCCCAGTATGTTTGTTTTCACTGTCTGATAGGGCGATATCTCTCCTGCATGAGGATGTGAAATCCCACCTGAATGAACAATTGCATTGATTTCATACTTTTTCACTATTGATACCAATCTTGGAAAATCGCATAAATCTCCTGTTTCAACAGTAAATTTATCAGTAATACGCGATCTTTTTTGATCAAAACCAACAACAGTATGACCTTTATTGTGAAGTAAATCCATAACAGCTGAACCTACTAATCCCGAACTTCCTGATACTAAAATATTCATATATAACATCCCAACCTGCTTCTTTTTAGTGAATTTTTCGAGTATTACAAAAATACTCACTAGATTCTCTTTATTACTTTTAAGTTTGCCAGACTAATATAAAGTAAATAGCACCTTCGAATCCAATGCCCAAAACCAGTTATAGGTATACAAATTCCCAGTGAAGGTGCGAAAAGTCCCAATGATTGTAAATACTGCACCTATGCACATTCAATTAAAACGTTTACGTTCCATCCATTTTTTAGAAGTATATTATCCAAACTTCACGTATAAGTCTTTGCAAAATTATACTTTTGTGAAAGATCTAAGAGCAATAAACTCGTTTACTTATAAAATCAATCCAATAAAATAATTGAAAGGATATTGATAGTTATCGTTGAATTGGTACAAACTTTCCGTAAGTGGATTCCTCAAGAATTTCGCCATTTTCGTAGACTACAGTACCCCGAGACATTGTCGCTACTACTTTACCTTTGAAATTATACCCTTCATAAATACCTTGTGAACTTTTTGTTTTAGAAAATGAATTTTCCCCTTTATAAACCCATTCTTCATTCAAATCTACTAATACCAAATCGGCGTCTGAACCAATCTTTATTGCCCCTTTTTTGGGATATAATTCGAATGTTTTCGCTACATTAGTTGAAATCATTTTTGCTAATTCGACTAAACCGAGACCTCTAGCATTTACACCTTCGCTTATCATTGCCGGAAGTAACACATCTATTCCCCCGAACCCGGGAAAGGCCTTCCATATATTGTCTTTACCTTCAAGCTTTTCTTTATCAGTGTACGGTGAATGATCAGAGCCAATAAAGTCAATGTTGCCCTTGAATATTTGTTCCCAAAGTGCTTCTTTATTTTCCAATGATCTTATAGGTGGATTACATTTGGCAAACGGCCCCTTCTCTTTCAGGATAGATTTATCAAACAATAAATAATGTGGGCATGTTTCATTTGAAACGTTAATTCCCTTCTCTTTAGCTTTGCGAACTATTTCCCCACCCTCTCCTACTGACATATGGACAATGTGTAAACGGCAATTAGTTTTTTCCGCAAGTAAAATAGCTCTTTTCATAGCTTCCAATTCTGCTAATGCTGGTCTTCCATCTGGGTACGATTCGGGGTTTAAAATTCCACGCTGTTCCATATCTTTACTTTCAGTTTCTACTATGTCAGCGTTTTCAGCATGTACCCCAACAAGGCCATTAAAATTTGCTGCGTTCTTCATAGCTTTATATAAAACATCATCTGGTGTATGTGGATAATTTTCATTAGCATATGATATAAATGCCTTATAACCGACACATCCTAATTCATGCATTTCACCGAGATTATCTACCGAATTAGGAATTAATCCGCCCCAAAGCGCAAAATCAACTACAGAATTTTTGTCTCCAATTTCCTTTTTAAGGTAAAATGACTCACTATCAATTACCGGCGGAACACTTAAAGGCATTTCTATTAAAGTTGTTACTCCTCCCGAAGCCGCAGCCTTAGAACCATACTTATAATCTTCTCTATAGTCTTGAGGACTAGGTTCCCATAAATGAACGTGGGGATCGATTGCACCCGGGAATACAACCATCCCAGCAGCATCTATGATCTTTTGACTTTCAACTGTACTATTTTCATCCAAAATTCCTGCAATTCTCCCATCTTGAATTACTATGGTACCCTTCACTACTTGTTCTTCCAACACAATTGTTCCATTGACTATCGAGGTATCATATATATTACCCATGTATATTCGCCCCTTTCTCTTGTTTAACTATCCTAAAGTATCAATTAGTTGCTTAATAGAATCCCATGATAAATAATAAGTTTTACTAAACCGATTTAGTATAAATCTATGTTGTAGATAGTTTATATAAAAGCGACCGTTATTAAAAAACGCTTTCATAATTTGAATAGTAAGTACTCAATAATAAATACTAATTTCAACAAGAGGATCTCCTAATTAACTTAGGTCTGAACCGATAAATATTTTTTGGTAAAACATTATCCGCTCCGTCAATCTTATTAAGTAAAAGTTCTGCAGCCATCTTACCCATCTCAAATGTTGGTTGTTTTATAGTTGTTAATGGTGGGTTATATAAATCTGCAAACGAAACATCATCAATTCCAATTACTGAGATATCCCCTGGTATTGAGAGCTTAGCTTTTTTTACAAACTTTAGAATTTCAATTAGTGCCAAATCATTTCCGGCTAAAATTGCTTGTGGCGGTTCGGGTAAACTAAGCATTTTTTTTAATTCCAATTGAATACTATCACTTTCTACACTTCTTATGTAATCTGAAACCATTGATAAATCATATTTTTGCATGGCCTTTTTATACCCGCTTATTCGCTCCAATCTAGGTGTCACATTTTTAAAAGCAGAAGTTGTTACAATACCTATCCGACTATAACCATTAGTAATAAACTCTTCAACAGCCACTGCTGACGCATTCTCATTGTCAAGCAATATTGAGGCAATATTAATTTCAGGAACCAATCTATCCATAAAAACAATTGGGAATTTACTACTTTGCAATTGTTTGTATAAATCAATATTTTCACCTGTAGGAAAAATAATTATCCCATCAACTTGTTTCGCATAAAGCATATTTATATACTTTTCTTCTTTTACTGGATTTTCATCAGCATTACAAACAATAATATGGAAACCTAATTCATGACAAACATCTTCTATAGCGCGAATTATCTGAGTGGAAAACTCATGTAAAATATTCGCTACAATTACTCCAATTGTCTTAGTTGATTTCACTTTCAGACTTCTTGCTATAATATTAGGCTGATATTGTAGTTCATCTATTGCTTCCTCAATTTTACTTTTGGTTTCAACAGCCATATAATCATATCTTTTATTTAGATATTGGGATACAGTACTCTTTGAAACTCCAGCATGGTTTGCCACATCTAACATAGTCACTTTTTTCAACTAACCACCGCCTTCCTAAACCGGTTTAGTAAAACGGTTTAATAGTAGTATAAAGTATTCAAAAATACTTTTCAAGTGCAATTAAAAAATAAATTTTTAATTTCCGCTCAAAAGAATCCTCATCTGAAATAGTTGGTGATTCTATCACTTGCTAAATTTCTTGCATTTGATATTCTAGTTTTGCGATTTATGAAGAAACTAAGGATGGATTTTCTATCAATAATATGCAAGTTTTCCCCTACAAATTATGGATTTACCGGATAAAGCTAATCACCGATGCGATAATGCACCCATTTCCATTGATTGTCGGTCACTTGGGATCTTAAGTTTTTCCACAGGCTTGGATCGTTCAGTGGGAAGTGGTATTCATTTACCAGAGGGTCGTTTCGCTTTGGTGACGGTGATAATTACCGTCAGTGAGCTGTGTTTTTTGTTCCTGAATCGCTTCCTTCTCGATCTCGCGTTGGCGGGTTTCCCTGCGCATACGGTCAATCAGACGGTTGCGGACCATGTAGTTGAAGTACGTTGCCATGGGACCTTTGTCAGGCTGATAGGTTTCATACGCATTCCACAGCGCGACTAAGCCCTCCTGGAAGAATTCCTGATGCGGATCGCGAATGTTTATCTTGTGAATCTGATAATGAATCCGCTGTTTGTTTTGCTCAAATCTTACTGGATAACGTCTATAAGCATGAAGATGTTGAGGCATTTGCCAGTGAGATTATCAACCAATTTGAGAAGCCTATTTATCTTGATCACCACCCAATCAAGGTGACAACCAGTATAGGTATTAGTATTAATCAACTCCAGGCAGGGCATGATCATCGGTCAAAAGCCATTGAAACATTTATCCGGAACCCCGATACAGCCATGTACCATGCCAAGAAGCAAGGCGGCAACACGTATTGCTTTAACACACAAAGCCAAAACCATGATATGGCGCGCTATCAACAGATGGAACATGAACTAAGATTTGCTCTGGAAAATGTTCAGTTCTCTATTATCTATCAGCCTTTCATCGAATTAGAAAGCGGGCAGATCGTCGGTTTGGAATCGCTTCTGCGCTGGCATAGTCCGCAATTGGGTGCTGTATCATCGGCAGAATTCATTCCGCCTTTGGAAAAATTAGGACTAATTATCCCTGCGGCAAATGGATTCTTATGTCAGTCTGCCACCAATTAAAGGCATGGCAGGATGAAGGTATTTTCTTACAGAGAGTTTCCGTTAATGTATGTATCGCCTGTCCAATTGAGGGATCGGGATTTCATCAAGGATTTAAAAGCTATTTTAATGGACACAAAGATTGATCCAGCCTATTTGGATTTAGAGTTGACAGAAGGAGCCATCCTAAATGTCAGCGAATCAGCAGCAGTCATTAACGATCTCCAGGCATTAGGTGTCAACATTTCCATTGATGACTTTGGAACAGGGTATTCTTCACTCAATTATCTCAAGCAATTGCCTATCAATACCCTTAAAATTGATAAATCCTTCATTCATGATTTGGATTTTGACGACGACGTTACCGTCAATACCATCATTAATATGGACAGAATCTTAATTTCACGGTTTTGGCTGAAGGCATTGAAAGTTATGACCAATTGGCCTATCTGCAAAGTCAAAAGTGCCATGAAGGCCAAGGGTTCTATTGGAGTTAACCGGTCAATGCATCAGCTATCCCTTATTTATACAACACCATTCGACAAGAGCAGCATGACGCACTTGACAGCAAGCATTAACAGTTAAGAAGCACATCAGGTATGGATTGCATCTAACCATACCTGATGTGCTTACTCTCATGTTAGTTGTTATTTACAACGTGTACAATGTGTATAGAACGTAATTTATTCACTGGTTTAGAAGTCTTTTGTTCTGGTTTCATTACAAATGAAGAATCCGTTCCATTCCCGACACCCCCCAACTAAACTTCTTTGGTGGACAGTGCCAGGCACTTTTTTCCATAAACAAAAGAATGGTTATATAACGCTAACAATCCGCATGGTTATCGTTCGTGCCCACTTAATTGCCGGAACAACGTTATCTGGTACGAGAGAAACTTAAAAAACTTATTCTTTAATTTGCCCCTCACCGCGGATTGTATATTTCGTTGAAGTTAATGCTGGAAGCCCCATCGGTCCGCGGGCATGTAATTTTTGCGTGCTAATGCCGATTTCAGCACCAAACCCGAATTCAAAACCATCTGTAAAACGCGTCGAGGTGCTGTGATAAAGGGCTGCGGCATCCACATTGTTAAAAAATTCCAACACATGGTCATCTGATTCTGTAATAATGGCCTCTGAATGGCTTGTGCCGTAACGGTTGATGTGTGCAATAGCGTCCTTAGCATTTGAAACAATTTTGACGGCTAAGATTTTATCCAGGTATTCGGTTTCCCAGTCTTGTTCTGTTGCCGGCACAAGACTCCCGGCGATTTCCTGTGCTCTGTCATCGGCCCGCAATTCAACATGATGTTCCTGGAGGTTCTTAACAAGCTCAGGCAAATGGTTTTTCGCCCACGCTTCATGGACAATGACCGTTTCTGCAGCGTTACAAACTGAAGGGCGCTGTGTTTTTGCATTGACGGTTATATCAATCGCCATTTGTGGTTTTGCGGTTTCATCAATAAAGACGTGACAATTTCCCGAACCCGTTTCCAATACCGGAATTGATGATTGTTCCACGACGGTTTGAATGAGGTTTTGTCCGCCGCGTGGAATGAAAACGTCAAGATAGTCATTCAGCTTGAACATCTCAGCAGCTGTCTCCCGGCTGTTATCTTCAAGCAGCTGCACGGCATCCTCAGGAAGATCCGATTGCTCAAGTGCACGGTGAATAACGTCGACAAGCGCCTTATTGGAATGAAGCGCTGAGGAACTGCCGCGCAGACGCGGTGAATCGCTTCCGGGTGGTTTCGTTCCGTTTTTATCATGGCTTCCCCGCTCGAGAGTCCCTTGATTGTATTTAAATCCGAAGACGAATAATTCACCTGGCCTTTTCCTATGACTGTTTTGCAAGCGTTGATGATTTCGACGACATCCCCTATGTCAAACGTGCCTTCAAATGCTTTGATTCCCGCCGGCAGCAGACTTTTTCCGTTCGACATAATCGCCCGTTCTGCCCCTTCATCGATTTCGATTTTTCCCGAAATAGGCGAGTGGAACGCAATCCATTGCTTCGGCTTTTTTAAATTGTGCGTCTTGCTGTCACCAATATAAGTGCCATCGCCTTCCCCGTTCAAAATATGAATGAGTTTTTCCTGTCCGGTACCGGTTCCGACAAATACGGGAACGCCGAGTGACAGGGCCGTTTGTGCAGCTGACAGTTTCGATGTCATGCCGCCTGTTCCGAACTTGGAACCCGAATCGCTTTTGGTATGATTAAAAAGGTCGTCTGTTACGGCAGGCAAAAAATCGTAACGTTTTGCTGTGCGATTTATCCGCGGATTGCTCTCATACAGTCCATTAATATCCGTCAGCATGATCAAAAAATCGGCATGGACAAGACCACTGACCAGCGCAGACAGCATATCATTGTCCCCGAAAGTCAATTCATCAACTGCAACCGAGTCATTTTCGTTTATAATCGGCAAAACCGACTGCTTTAAAAGCCCTGTCAGCGTACTGTAAGCATTCCCGTATTGTGCTTGATTCCCAAAATTATTTCGCGTTAACAGCAATTGTGCGGCAACGATGCCATGAGCCCTTAAAGCCTCTGTGTATGCCTGCACTAACAATCCCTGGCCCACTGCCGCTGCCGCTTGTTTGCCTGCGAGTGTAACAGGACGGGACGGGTAACCAAGCTCGCTAAAGCCAGCCGCAACAGCTCCCGAAGAAATCAGGACCACTTCATAGCCTCGTTTTTTCAGATATGCCAATGCCTCTGCGTGTTCGTTCAGTTTGCTTTCGCTGAGCCCGCCGTTTTTATTCGTCAACAAACTGCTGCCGATCTTCACCACAATTCGCTTTTTTGCCATAGGATCATACATCTCCTCTACAAACTAAAAAAGACCCTTATCCATCCTTCGCACAATGTTGCAAAGGACGGAAAAGCGTCTACGCTCCGCGGTACCACCTTTTTTGGCACCAAAAGACAATGATGCCCTCTCTTCCCCGTAACGCAGGAAAAAGGCTGGGTTATGCACCCAACAGCTCAAAGGGTAGGTTCGATAGCCTGAAAAACGCTGGAATCTTTCAGCCGGTGGACTCAACTCTCTTTCGTTCCGTGTACTATTTACTGACCCTATCAACGCCGAACCTTACATTAATTTAAGATTTATTATGCTCCACTTGAACGTGAATGTCAAGTGCCTGTCACTTCCGGATTAGAGGGCAGCAGCATCTGACAGCTTGGAAGAATTTCAACCGGAAAATCGGCGATATGTTGCAGTCGGAATTTATCGCTAAACCGACGTCGTGCCAAATGGGTATTATGAAGCGTATGGATTGGCTGAGGCATCCGGGCATATGCCGGCTGAGAAGCGGTTAAGAACAAGTTTTATGCGTAAGAGCCGAAACCGTTTATGTCCGTCTTTATTGATAATTGAAAACAGAACTCTTTCGTAAGGGAGCCCTCTATGGCTTGTACGCTTCACCACTACCTATGTAATGAGCAACGAAAGAGAAGGCATCATCTAAGCTTAAGATGTCCCAATTTTCCTTTCGCTGGCCCCTGTCACCAGGTACATGATGATGGTGGTGAGGTTCTGATTTAATTTTGTATTTCTCCTTTGTCCGTGGTTTATCGTGTGGCTCATTTTCCCATGCCGAAATATGTGATACAGCTTTCCCATTTTTGGAATAATAATTTTCCATTGATAATGGTACTCTATGACAAAGCCATCTTCATATTTTTCAGTTGCATGTAACCCTGTCTTCCCATGTACAGGGTGTTCTATTAGTGGAAACAGTACCGATAACTTATGATTGGTTCGCTTATAATTACCATATATTGAATCCTTTGATGGCAATTGCGTATAATTGCAGAATAAATCACCATATTTCCCTAATATCTCTGGGATGTCAGCAGGCAGAAGGATTTTTTCCGTTTCTCTACTCAATATCCTTTTCCCCTATAATTTTATTGGTTAACTGCTCTTCCTCTTCAAGGAGATCCCGCCATTCATAGTAATCAGAGGGATCATCCACCGAATCAATCTCTATTCCTTCAAATGCTTTTTCAATGTAAGGCGTCTTGTATTTCTTTTTATATTGCATCAGTTCTTCATAAACTTCACTTAAACGTTCTTCAGGTGTTTGACGTAATCGCTTCTTCTCTTGATAGAGGTATTGCATCTTAATGCAGTACACTGGGTCTTTCCAAAGATCTACCGCATGTTTTGGAATCTTATTATGAGAAGACGTATCTATATATTCAAACCCCTGTTTCATATATTTGTTCAGGGTCACATTAGATACGCCCAGAAGTTCTGCCGCTTGTTTTGGTTTGATCAAATAGTCCTCCCGGTATTCCAAAACAATATCTTTACCACTAATTTGATAATACCAGTCCTCTAAATCCAACTTAAGTTTTCCAAATTCTAAATCACTGGTTGGCATGTTAAGCAACATCAGACGTTTTAACCATTCCAGTAACACTAGACGATTATTGTCCGATAAAATGTACTGCTCATTGAAATGAAGGTAGGTCGCATCAAAGGTAATTTCCTTTAGGCGATCCTTAAAAGCCCCTAACATGATGACTATAATTTGGCTCAAAACATAACTTGTCTCTTTTTCAATCTTTGGTTTACTTTGTAACTTGTAAGCATTTTCAATATCTTTTTCTGTTTCTTCAAATATCGTCGCAGTCATCATTTTCACCTCTCTCACCTCCATTATAGCTTCACTGTTAATAAAAGGTCAATTTTAATTAATTAATGATTTATATAATACTGTTAACCATTATAACCAGTCACAGAAAAAACATACGTGAACTTTTCTTATGTTCCGCAACAATCGCATTCAACTTCTACTTCTCTTTTTCTTCTCCTTTGGGAAAACCGAATTTATTCGGCTCCCAAGTGTTGCATTCGAACGTACAACCTTTTCTGACACTTCTTCAAAAGTATCCACTTGTCTCCATCTCTCTTCTAAATAACACTATTTGTCAATAATTCATTCTTTTATTGCTCTTCCCCTTTCCGTCCGCTTGTATAACCATATGCGAAAAGCGGTGAAGGAATACTAACAACGTTTGGAAGTATAAGTACGATTCTCCAGGTGAACGGTGCCAGGCACTGTTTGCCATGGTTTCCCGCTTCCAGCCCCCGCCGAATCAAGCTGGGTAACACCTTTTATCACCTTTTTTCGATTGTATACATAGAGGGGTTCATCATTATACACATACTTTAGGTGAATGTAAAAAATCATGTGAAACATTAAATAACGTGTCCATCGGCAGCCGGGCAGAATTACTCAAAAGTGGAGTGGTCCGGGGGCTTTTCCCCATTATCTTCATCTCATCTTTACATCATTATGTTATTCTTTTCATAACTACAATTTTTTTAACACAGCGAGGGGTAAAAATGCCAAAAACAATATTAATCGTGGAAGATGAAGATATTTTACGTGAAATCGTTAAAGATTATTTGCTGAATGCAGGATATAACGTATTGGAAGCTGCAGATGGAAATGAAGCGTTAGCTATTTTTAAAGAACATGACGTACATTTAATTATTCTAGATATTATGCTGCCGGAGTTGGATGGGTGGTCTGTTTGCAGGAAAATCCGCAAAACTTCCAATGTGGCGATTATTATGTTGACAGCACGTGCGGATGAGGATGATACACTACTTGGTTTTGAATTAGGTGCTGATGATTATGTCACAAAACCATACAGCCCGCCAATTCTGCTGGCCAGAGTAAAACGATTAATTGACAGCCGATTCTTTCAAGCAGTCCAGCTGCCTGATGAAGATACGTTAGTCAGTAATGGTATCCGTGCCCATTTCCCAACACGTACAGTGACGGTAGATGGAGAAAGTATCAGTTTGACATACACAGAGTTTGAAATATTAACCTATTTAATACAAAATCAAGGGATTATTATTACGAGAGAACAACTAATCACAAAAATTTGGGGGTATGAATTTGCTGGTGATGACCGTACAATCAATAGCCACATCCGTAATCTGCGACACAAATTGGGCAATAAAGCAAATTGTATTATCACGGTTATTCGGGCAGGGTACAAATTTGAGGGAAAATCATGAAAAAAGGCATTGTATTAAAACTATTTTTGCTGACAACGTTATTGTGCATGCTCATTTTAGCAACGATTTATATTGGACAAACGATATTTTTCAAGCAATATTATGCAACCCAGAAGGTAAATGATATTAAAACGAGTATACAGTCTTTTAAGGAAGAATACCTGAAGGCCGGTGATGATGTACAAGAGATTAAAATGCTGGAACAGGATTTCTACCAGGAACATTCGACGTGGATTACAACGTTGGATCGTGCAGGAAATATTAAATACGCGAATGATTTTTCTGTGAAAATTCATTCAGATACTTCTCTGAATAAAGACCTCGCTAATCGTGATATTACCATCCCTTTGTACAGTTTTATTGGTTTAGAAGATATCGAAAGGGTAAAGTTTAATTTACAACAGGGAAAGCGTATTATGATTGATGGGGTAATAAAAGATGATACAGTTGTTCCAACTATTTTAACCAGAAATAACAGGAACTTTGTGTTAGAGAATAAGCAGATGTCAGAAAAGTTATACGGCAACAAAACTGAAACAGAACCCGCTGAAACAGAGCCTTCACCAGCAGGAGGCTCGAAGATATATTTAACGGGACAAATTAAGGAATTACAATTACCTGAAGGGGCCGTACGTTCAACTATTTATACAAATCGTGTTTTTATAGAAAGAATCAAACAATTTCAGGTGAATCTGCTACTGAATGAAAATTATAATGGCCATGCGAAAACAATGGACTATGAGAAAAATGATATTAAGTACAAAATAATAATCAAACCGATAAAAGATGTGAATGGTAAAACTGCTTATATTTTTGCTATGACCTCATTGCAGCCAATTGATGAAGCTGTACAAATGTTGGAAGATTATTATGTTTACTTAATTATATTTGTACTGCTCCTGATTGTCCTGGCTTCCTTCTATTATTCAAAAAAAATCGCCAAACCTTTGCTGCAAATAAACGATACGACCAGCAAAATTGTCAACTTGGACTTTTCCGAGACCATACCTGTCAGGTCAAAGGATGAAATTGGAACGTTATCACACAATATTAATAGCCTCTCTACCACGCTGCATTCACATATTAATCAATTGCAGGAGGATATCGAGAAGGAAAAACAACTGGAAAATACACGTAAAGAATTTATTTCCGGTGTGTCACATGAATTAAAGACACCTTTAAGTATATTGAAGAGCTGTATCTCCATTTTAGAAGATGGTGTCGCTAAGGATAAAAAAGATTATTATTTTAACGCAATGGCAAAAGAAGTCGATAAAATGGATATGCTCATTGTCGATATGCTCGAATTGGCAAAATTTGAATCCGGCACGTACAAAATGGAAATGGATGTCTTCTATATTGATCAGATCATCGAGCATATTTGCGAACAATTAGCTTTAGACATCGCTGACAAGCAATTACATGTGCATAAACAGCTTTCCGGGAGTGAGGTCGTTGCCAATCAACACCGAATAGAACAAGTGATTACGAACTTTATTACCAACGCAATTCGTTACACGCCAGAAAATAAAAACATTATTATTTCCACTAAGAATGAGCGGGATCGTGTAAAAGTAAGTGTGGAAAATAACGGGGCTCCTATTGCAGAGGAACATTTAGAGAAAATATGGGATCGTTTTTATCGTGGAGATACGTCTCGCGGGCGTTCGGAAGGAAGTACTGGCTTAGGGCTTTCTATTTCAAAAAATATTTTAGAACTTCATGGTGTGGAGTACGGTGTAACGAATACAGAAAAAGGCGTGCTGTTTTACTTCTATTTGACTAAAAAAGAGTAGATATTTTTATTAAGCGTGTAAGCCATCCGTTCAATGGGGTTGAACGGATGGCTTTTTTGTATGAAATGACCGCAAAACCGATTCCTTCAAGTTACAAATTTTTTATACGGTATTGACCTTATCTGCACCCAATCTTTACATCTGTCTATTAATCTTTAAAACGTAGCTTTGAAAAAGAAAGGATAGATGAAAGATGCTTCTTCGCTATTTAGTGTTTAGTCTAAAACCTCATATAGGTGTCAACACTAGGTAAAAACCTATTAAATTACCTGGGAGTTGACCGTTATGAATGATTTCCAAGAAAAATATAATGTATTTGAA
>NZ_JBHTNH010000056.1:0-38033 GCF_042679865.1 Lentibacillus salinarum
ACCAAAAAAGAGGCGACCTCTGACCTGCATTAACATAATGTACAGGATTCTTTACAATTAAACCGCTAACCCCCATTTTCATTTATTGCGGTGTCTGACAAGACATGGGGGTTTTGAACAACCTCTATAAACTGGATTTCCCGAAGATAGTAACGGAAATTCCTTAGGCGAATATACTTAGTGTGTAAGTTCCATGTGCAATGAGCTGAAAAAAGGATGAAGGCGTGCTGAAAAGGCAAATAACACCCGTAAACTAAGGAGAACAGGTTATGCGTATTACGATTTATCAAGGGGCAGCAACGCCACCAACAACCGCTGAAATCACAATTGTCATTGATGTCATTCGAGCATTTACCTTGGCCCATTACGCTTTCCTACAAGGTGTAAACCGCATCTGTCTTGCCGAAACCGTAACACAGGCGTTTCAGATAAAGCAGAAAAACCCGGAATATCTTTTGGCAGGGGAGGAAGGGGGTTACGCGATTAAAGGATTTGATCTCGATAACTCACCATATCACCTGCAAAAACAAACCATTTCAGGGAAAACACTTGTCCTGAAGACGACGAATGGTGTCCGGGCTGCTTTAAACAGTTTGTCATCTGATCATCTATTTGTGACTGGTTTAACAAATGCAAGACAGACAGCAGATTTCATCAGAGACAGAATGGCAGGTGAAAACGAAAAGAAAATCCATATCATTGCCTCCCACCCGGATGGGGACGATGACCTTGCTTGTGCGGAATATATAAAAGATACTTTAGAAAACACCCATGCTGTTTCGGTTCGTGACATGAAAGAAAGGATTATAAATTCTCAGGCGGCTGAAAAATTTTTTGACGAGAGGAATACAGCCTTTACTCAAGAAGATATTGATCATTGTATCAGGGAATTGGATACCAATTTTGTTATGAAGGTTGATAAGACGACTGAAATACCAATGATTGAGAGGGTTAAGGTATGACAGACACCATATTAAACCTTCCAAAAAGAGAAGGGAAGCCAAGGCAAAAGGGTTTAACGATTTTAATTGATAATGGCGCTCCTTTAACTTTATTTATGGATACGATTCGCAGTGCCAGTGCGTATATCGATTTTGTTAAGTTCGGTTGGGGCACATCACTGGTCACGCATTTTTTACAGGAAAAAATCAATTATTTACGCGAACACCATATCGAATTTTTTTTCGGTGGAACATTATTTGAGAAATTTCTGGAACAGGACCAGATTGAGGCCTATTACAACTATTGCAA
This sequence comes from Lentibacillus salinarum, assembly GCF_042679865.1. Lineage (NCBI taxonomy): Bacteria > Bacillati > Bacillota > Bacilli > Caryophanales > Bacillaceae > Lentibacillus > Lentibacillus salinarum. The sequence continues at coordinate 1,252 of NZ_JBHTNH010000056.1, forward strand.
GACTTATCAGTGCGATTATGTGGAGATTTCCAATGGAACCGTCCCAATTGCTAACCATGAAAAAGCACGTTTTATTGAAGCGTTCGCACGTGAGTTTACCGTGTTCAGTGAAGTTGGGAATAAAGATGTTGCTCAGGCGGAACACCAGGATTCCAGTGAATGGCTGGAGAACATTCAGGAAGATTTGGAGGCAGGGGCGAATAAAGTGATTACTGAAGCAAGAGAAAGCGGCACGAGTGGGATGTGCCGGGGAGATGGAAACGTTCGTCAAGATATTTTTGAGCAGATTATTGATTCTGATATTCCGCTTGAAAGACTCATTTTTGAGGCACCGACCAAGCGTTTGCAAACGTTTTTTATCCGTCAGGGGGGAGCGAATGTCAATCTTGCCAACATCGCATTATCGGATGTGATCTCGGTTGAGACGTTACGTTTAGGTTTGCGCTCCGATACATTTGGTCTGTCATTTGTAGAGAAAAACGTTCAATAACATAAGGAGGCGTCACATATGCGACAAACCAATAAAGTGTTTCATTTGGCGATACCTTGTAAGGATTTGGATGAAACCGTTAATTTTTATGAAAAACTTGGGTGTCAACTTGCCAGACGATATAGTGACCGGGTAACGTTTGATTTCTTTGGTGATCAGGTCGTATGTCATTTAAGTCCGGAAAACATTGATAAACACCCGACTATGTATCCGCGTCATTTTGGCGTTACGTTTTTGGATAAAGAAGAATATAACCAGACATTGGAATTGGCAACCAGTCAGGAGCTACCCTTTTTTAAGAAGCCAACGGTACGGTTTGAAGGGAAGCGGGAAGAACATATGACATTTTTCCTGGTAGACCCTGCTAATAATTTGCTGGAATTTAAATATTATCATGATGCCAGTATGGCCTATTAGCTGCTGAGCGAACAGCAAGCAACTCTATAGATAAAAAAGAGAACAGCTCCCATCAGGGATGTTGTTCTCTTTTTGTTGGTGAAAGGGTGCTCATGCCAGACTTGGATAGGAATTGAGCCGGTTGGGTAGGACGGAAGTCGAATTCAGCCGATTTACCTTTATGCATTATTCAACCTTGCTATGGTGCAACGGCGGAAGGACAAGCCAACCTTTCTCTTTATTAAGTCTGAGGGCTTTTGCCCCTAGAGCTGCCTTTTGTGTATGAAACTGACCAAACATCATGGCGAGGTCTTCACGTGTTGCCTGACCGATCATCTTACTGCATGAAACCAATCCCGCAGCAATTTCAGCTGACAGAGCAGCTGCAATTTCCGGATCCGGAAAACGTGCTCCAGCCGGAATATCTTCCAGGGAAGCCTTCGGACGTTCTGCAGGTGTCGGCGGTAGACCAACGCCATTATCTTTTAAGAGTGTTTCAATCTGCTTGACCTCCTGCTGTGAGGCTTGAATTGCCTCTTCAAGCAATTTCTTCAGGTCCTCATCTCCTGCATGGTTGAGATGTGTCTGTTGACCTGCAATCATTCCCTTTGCTGCTGTTAAAAAAGTCCATACGCCGAAAACTTCGCCATAGTGCAATGGTTCGTCTTTGGGATTTCCACTTAAAATGCCCATTTACATCCTCCTTCATTCGAATACAAAATATCGCTCCAGCTTTAGATTCCCCCGCTTTTCCCGGTTCATTCACACAAATCAAAGAATTTTGTTCAAGTTACTGAAGACCTGGGCCTGTTTCATTTATCAAAAAGGTTCGTTCAGTCAGTAGCATGACGTCTTGTTGTCAGTTTCCGTAACTTTAATCATCAATAGCTTCAGCACCGAATAGGATTAACAAGGGGGTTGTCCAATTCAGAACAGCCTTAATATTACTCAAATTCGTTATAATATCTTTTTCCTATAAATGAGTTCAATTCAGGAGGCGCTCATGAAACCATTCATAAAAAAATGCGGACTGGTCTTAACAGGAGGAGCCTTGCAAGGATTTGGCATGGGCGTGTTTTTATTTCCCCAGGACATCCCATCCGGTGGTGCAGGCGGAATCGCGATCTTACTGAATCATTGGTTTGAAATGGGGATGGGCCCTTCTCTGTGGATTGTTAACTTTACCATGCTGACGCTTGGCGTTCAGTATTTGGGTAAACGTTTCGCCTTATGGACATTTGTTGGGATTACCATGACATCCTTAGCTGTTGATTTCTTTGAGAGTACATTTCCGATCGTTCACCGGCATCTGTTATTGGACCTTGTCATCGGGTCGGTTTTCCTCGGAACCGGAATCGGTATCCTTATGCGGCAAGGCGTTTCCAATGGTGGCGTTGGCGTCATTGCCTTTATGATTTCTCATGGACGAAATATTTTACCGGGAAAACCCTTGTTTCTGATAAACACAACTATTTTTATTGTCACAGCAGCCGTTATCAGCTGGGAAATCGTCATTCTGGCACTGGTAAGCCAGTGGATTTCCACCTCAAAGGTTGATCTTGTCTATCGTCTTAAGTTATACCATGTGTATACTTTAAGCTGGCATAAAAAAACATAGCCATCCGTTTGTTATAAATAGTTATACCTGATGGGCGTGTTTTTATTTTCCTTTCCATCTTTCCCTTTTACACGGATCAGCAGTAAAACAAGCAGACCGACCAACAGCGTAAATACCGCCAGTGACGTGAACATACCGGTTCTGGACCATTCCATTAACCGGGAAAAAACTGGCGGCCCCGCTGCAACACCAAGAAACCGGACAGATCCATATAACGATGTGACAAAGCCTCGTCGTTCTTTCTTAACGGCCCCGGTGATGATACTGTTGACACATGGCAGCACCAGACCCGCCCCTACACTGCTGATGCCAAGTACTGCCAAGAAAGGAACGAGTTTTTCAAAAAAAACGAGCGACCCGTATGAAATGGTCATGAGCACAAAGCCGATGACGGCGATCTTCTTCATTTTCTCCAAGTTCTTCCCTATCCTGGTGCCTGTAATATATGATGTTGTGACCATAATAAGCAGTGGGATAGCTAGAATAAGTCCCTTGATAACACCATCAATGTCGTATGACTTTTCCAAAACATCCGATAAGAAAAACAGAATGCCAAAGAGCGTGAATAAGCATGTCCCTCCGGCCAGGTATGTGGTAAACAGCCATCTTCCTTCATGCTTAAAGACCCCCAGCAGCCCCCGGATATATTTGCCTAACGGAGGTGGAGACTGAAAATTACTTTTCTCCTTAACAAATAGCCAGACGAGTAATACGGCGATGAGGCAGACGACCGGGAAGGCAAAAAATACCATATACCAAACCATTAAACCTAAAAGAGACCCCAATATAGGGGATAAAACTTTGCCCAGCCCGTTTGACGCTTCGAATATACCGAGGACACGGCTTTGTTCACCGCCTTTAAATAAATCACCGGTTAACGCCATGGCAACCGGAGCAGTCCCGGCGGCACCAAGCCCCTGCAATGTTCTGCCGATTAAAATCCATACATAGGAATGCGAAAAAAGGGCGGCACCAAACCCTGCCAGAAGTCCTCCAAGTCCATAAAGTATAAGCGAAGGCAGGATAACAGCCTTTCTGGAAAAGCGGTCAGAAAGATAGCCTACAATCGGGATAAAAATGGCCCCGGCGATCGAGAACACTGTAATGGTCAGACTGACTTGCATCTGCGACAGGTTTAAAGCTGATTTCATTGCCGGGAATATAGGGATCAACATTGAATTGCCAAGCGTCATAATAAGTGGAATAGAACCAATTGCTGTTATCGTCACACCTTTATTTTTCGTTGCCACAGTCATTCACCCTCGAAACGTTTTTTCTTATCTGTTTGGAAAGGATAATTTTTGGAGGAATTGCCAACACAAAAATCGGCTTGACGCCGACTTCAGCGAGCAGGCTATAACGTTTTTTAATATGTTACTTGACATTAATCGGCGGCGACACAATCCAGCCTTTATCTTTAGTGATGGCAAAAAGTTGACTTTCGTAGTCAGCTTTTTGCGTATGGAATTCGCCAAACAGCGTCCCGATGTCTTCCCGCATGGAAATAGCCATGATATAGCTGCATAACAGCCTTCCGGTCATTAATTCCTTTTGGACAAGCCCGGCAATTTCCGAATCATTAAAGCGCGCTCCAGCAGGGATATCTTGTAATTCCACATTTGGCCGGTCCGGCGGGGCAGGTGGCAGCCGGATGCCTGTCTCTTTTAAAATCGTCTCAACCTGTTGTTCCTCCTGTGTAAAGCTGTTTTCCAAAACATCCTCTAAAAACGTTTTTAAATCCTGATCGCCTGAATGGTTGATCAGGATCTGCATGGTTACCAAAGTTGCTTTTGTACCGTATAAGTATGACCAAAGATGATAAACTTCTCCGGAATGGAATGGCTCTTCCTGTTGTTTATTTTCAAACATTGCCACGACATAACACCCCTTCACTTTTTCTGCAGATTAGTTTTACCTGATCAATGAAAATTATGTTCACGTAACCTTGACCGGAATAAAAATAGACGGATTGACAGTTATCAACATCAACCGGAGGATCGGCAATATCGACCGGAGGAGCACTAACATCAACCGGAAGAGCGCCAACATCAAGCGGAGAGCGTCAATATCGACCGGGGAGCGCCAACATCGACCGGAGAGCGTCAACATCAACCGGAGGATCGGCATCATCGACCGGAGGAGCGCCAACATCAACCGGAGGAGCGCCAACATCAACCGGAGCGCGCCAACATCAACCGGAGCGCGCGGCATCTATTCATTCAAGCAATGTGAAAGGCTTATGGAGATGTTCCATAAGCCTTTCGTCATTCCAGTGGAAAAACAGGACTTACGATGAAAAGTCGCCATCAGCTTAGTAGCCGCCGAAGCCTGCTCCTCCGAAACCTCCACCAGCGTAGGCCGTACCAACGATGATGAGAAGGATAAACAAGACAACAATTAAGGCGAAGCCGCCGCCGCCTCCTGCGTACCCTGCACTCATTAAAAAGCACCTCCTTAGCATGGATAGTGCCATACTATGCATGAATTAATAGATCGTGTGGATAGGAAACTATGGCTGCATAAAAGATATGAAATATCGTCGCGTGTACCACCGTAATGAGTGGTTGAAAAACCAGGTGATGCTAAAGTTTTTTAGCAATATATTCCCAATCGTCTATAAAGCGTGACCATAGATTGAGGCGTCGTCTGACAGCTAGGGGATGATAGGCTACTACTGTCCGATAGCCATTGACATCGTGCGTCGTGCCACGCAACGTTTTGACATCCGTATCAGGATTTTGAAAAAAGGATTGGACTGCTGTATTACCCAGACAAAGAATGAACGCAGGCTGTTTGGCTTGCATCTGATGGTAGAGGTGATTCATACAGATTTGGCGCACCTTTTCTTTATCATAAGCGCGAACGGGTTTTCTTTTTAAAATGAATGTGACATACAGGTCTTTCATGGTTAATCCCACATGATTGGCAGCTTTTTGTAGTGTTTGTCTAGTACCGCATACAAACGGGTTACCATCACGGTCTTCCCGGGCACCCGGATTATCAAGGATAAAGCGAAACTTCAATCTCGGAACGTTTTTCTCCGATGATTGTTAGTTGAGCAGAATCGGACATTTACGGACAGTTATCCCCCGTAATATGGGGGATTAGTGTCCGTAACATGCGGGACAACCATGATCGGAGCATCAGGATTGCCTTCACCCCAGATCATCCGGGTTCCATGCTCAATAAGTCCGCATTCACCGCACGACTTAAGATGTTTGGGTGTTGGTTCTTCCGGCCATACAACAGGACAGAAATCTGACATGTAATTCTCCTCCAAATTGATTTCAATCATTAGTGTATCCGTCAGCCGTTATTTTAATTGCGGTGCAATTGAGTGGTTCTTGTTCATCATAAAAAACGTGGTCTGGGAACACATTCATGTTCCGCTCATAAAATGCCATATCAGTTGTGTAAAGGCGGAATAAACGTGGGAAATAATCGGTATCTTGACGCATTAGCATTAATGGGTGTCGGGGGTGCGCACCCCGGTGGTTTGTTTTTAACGAAAAAGATGCTGGCAGCAGACAAAATCGATGCCGGGATGGCTGTTCTTGATGCAGGCTGTGGGACGGGGCAGACAGCTGCTTATATAGCCGAACAATTCCAGTGCTATGTTGCGGCTTTGGATGACAGTGAAATGATGCTGAAGAAGGCGCGGGAGAGGTTTTCAGCCAGAAGTCTCCCCGTTGAAACCAGACACGGGGCTATCGAAAACTTACCTTGGCAGGACAGCTCGTTCGATATGATTGTGTCTGAATCAGTCATAGCTTTTACTGATATTGCCCAGTCAATCCCCGAATTTAAACGGGTTTTAAAACCGGACGGGACTCTTAATGCCGTTGAAATGGTACTGGAAAAAAAGCTGCCGGAACACGAGATGACACCAGTCAATGACTTCTATGGAATGACCCGGTTACTGATGGAACCTGAATGGCTTGACCGATTTTACGATGCCGGTTTTCGGGATGTACAGGTGGAAACATTCAATTTGCCGTCCGGGGAAGTAAAATTGGACAACACACCGGACTTTTTGCTTTCGGAAAATATAGGTGATGAATGGTTCGACATTCTTCTGGAACACGAACAGTTGACAGCGCTATATAGGGAATGGCTTAGCTTTCGCATATTCAGATGCAAGGTGTAAATAACGGGAAATTAGGCTGAAGCCGGTTATCCAAGTTGCTGGATGACCGACTTCTTAAGCGCATGAAAAAGATTTTGTCTGGCAGGTTGTGTTGGACGTCCGTCCTATTCGTCAATCTCCAGATACTTTCTTTCGGAATTCTTTTTAGGAATCGTGACCTTCAGCAGCCCATCGTGAAAAGACGCGTTTGTTTCCTCTTTTGGAATTGGAAATGGCAAAGCAATGGTGCGCTCTGTTCGCTGAAATGATTGACTTCTGTTGCGGCCACTTTTATCCTCTTGACTTCCATCAGCCTGTGCTGCAATCCGTAATTGCTGACCGATTATTTCCAGTTCGATTTCGTCTCGTTTATAACCCGGCAATTCTGCAGTAACGATAACTTCAGAATCGTATTCATTCACATCAACCCAAAATGGGCGCATATTAAAAACAGAATTCATCTGTTTGAACGATTCGTTAAAGAAAGCGTCCATCTGGCCCATTAAATCTCTGAATGGCGACATATCGATATCGAAACGCCCAGGTTTGTTACTCCTGTTTGAATCCATTCTCTCACCTCTTTATATAATGTTGCACTATTAAAATATGTTGAAAAAAGAAAGAGTGGTGGGCGGATGATGGGTTTTGCTAAAACTTAATAAGTAACGCTTCCCCACAGTCCTGAAAGCTGTGAAAATGCGAGGTAACGATTTTGCGCTTCATAACTATAATCGAAGTAATTCAGCATTTCGGGGCATACGAATGAAAAAAATTTGGCCGGAAGATGCCCCCTTTTCCGGATTCATGTCGATTATAGAAGTGAGAAGAACTATTTTTTCTGATACGCTTACAACTGAAGCAGTGGGGGGATCAGTTTAAGTTTGTCATAATGATGGTCGTTGCGTTGTTAATGACATTGATTATGCGATATCAACTAAGACATGATATCATTTGAGATAGGTGATAGCATGTTTTCTATTATAATAAAAGGAGCGTTTTGAATGGGCATTTTATATGATGATTTAATACACGGATATGATGCAGTACATAATGTTGACGGTATTTCCGGTGAGCGACTGGCCAAACGATTGGATGCCATTTCCGAAATAGGTCTCACTGAAAAAAACGGTTCACATCGGCCAGGATTTTCCAATGAAGAAAAGGCAGCCAAAGAATTGGTTTCAAAGTGGATGCGTGAAGCCGGATTGGAGGTCCGCCAAGATGGTGCCGGAAATATTTTTGGGCGTCTGGCAGGAAAGAAAAAAGATTTGCCAGCTATTTTGAGTGGGTCACATCTGGACAGCGTTCCGAATGGTGGGCATTTTGATGGTGTATTGGGTGTTCTCGCAGCACTTGAAGTGGCCGGGGCGTGGCAAGCAACCGGGTATCAGCCTGAGAAACCGTATGACGTTGTTGTTTTTACGGATGAAGAAGGTGCCCGGTTCAATGGTGGATTTCATGGAAGTGAAGCAGTTGTCGGCAAGGATGATATCGAGGAAAAATTAAAGCTTGTTGATCAGGACGGGATGCATTTCTCGGAAGTTCTGGAGGCTATTGGCTTAAGTGTGGACAGTTATCTTGGTGCTGAACGTAGCCGCGAAGAAATTGAAATGTTTGCAGAAGTCCACATTGAACAGGGGAAACAGCTGGAACATGCAGGGTTGCCATGTGGAGTTGTCACTGGTATTGCCGGGCCGTGCTGGCTTGAGTTCACATTTACCGGTGAAGCAGGCCATGCTGGAAATACGCCTATGAATGACCGGCAAGATGCATTGGTGGCAGCAAGCGAATTTATTGCCGGTGTTAACAAGCTACCAGGTTCGGTCAGTGACTCCGCTGTTGCAACCGTTGGAAAATTAAACGTGGATCCGAATGGTGTAAACGTTATTCCCGGAAGTGTAACGCTTTATGTTGACATCCGTGATATTTTTAAGGAAACACGTGATAGCCTTGTTGATCGGGTACTGGAACTGGCAGAAGATGTCGCTGACAGACATCACGTTCGTGTAGAGCATACTGAGAAAATGCGTGTGGCCCCAGTACCGATTGAAAAAGAAAAGCAGCAGCTGCTCGAGGAATCATTTGCGGAAAAAACGATTTAGTCATACCGTCTACCGAGCGGCGCAGGCCATGATGCCATGATCATCGGTGATAAATGGCCGGTCGCTATGCTGTTTACGCAAAGCAAAGACGGCATCAGCCACAATCCCGCCGAGTGGTCTGATTTGAATGATTGTGTGCAGACTGTCCATGTATTGAAGAATTTTTTGGAAAAAATACAGGATTAAGATGGAAAATTAAATAATCGATCATGCTAGGATTATCGATCATCTTATCCTGGCATTTTTTTATGCAGAGATTTGTACTTACAACATAGCGGCTCAAATCGTGCGACAGCTGCCCCAAACCATGCGACACTTTTAATCGGTTGTAACCTAAAATTTCATATGTTACGATGTAGCGGTGACTCTAAATTTACCAACAGTAACTGGATGGTCAAAAAGGAGGATATAATGGGGAAGCGAAAAGAGGAAATGCTTGATGCGGCTGTACAGCTGTTTCAGAAAAACGGCTTTCATGCGACTTCTGTAGAGGACATAACAAGTGCATCCGGTATTTCTAAGGGCGGTTTTTATAAACACTTTGACTCTAAAGAAAGTATGATTCTGGAATTATTACAACGCTATTATGATGAGATGTTTCAGGAAGCAGATCGTTTTTCGAGAGATTTCCAAGGTTCGCCTTTACTGGTACTTAAAAAGAAAATCGCCATTGAACTGGAAAAATCAATGGATTACCGGTATTTTTTTCATGCTGTTGTGACCGATTTTCCTCCAAATGACAAAGGCCCTATTCCCGAATCACTGGATCGCATACAGCATAAGCTTCATGAATGGCATAAACACGCATTGCTGGAAGCGTTCGGACCGAAAGCCGCAAAGTATTTAAATGATTTGGCAGTTGTTATGGAAGGTGCGATCCACAGTTATTTAATGAAGATCATCTGGCAGGGGCCCACTTTGCCTTTGGATAGGCTGGGGGACTTTATCGCAGAATGTCTTCAGGCGATTGTGGCAAATGATGACCATATTTTCCCGGTACTTCCGGGTTATCATAACGATGATATCAGCCGTGTTTCGATTCTGGAAAACATCGTGGGCGAACTGGATACGGTACGCTCAGAATTAAAGACATTAGAAGCGACGCTATCCATCGAAAAAGATGTCCAAACAATTGATTTATTGATTGAAGAACTCGGGCAGAAAAAACCGCGGGAATTTCTTGTTGATGCGTTACTTGCCCAACTTTATCGCCGTCCGAATCTAAAAAAACAATTAACAGCTATTTTGACAACATGGGAAGTATGGAAAGGGGAATTAACATGAGTGATACAGCAACTTCTTGGGATTTGCCGCCAAAACAAAAAGCACTGATGATTGCTGCTTTATTGACAGGGGCATTTATGGGGATTATCAATGAAACATTGCTGGCAACTGCACTTCCGACAATTCAGGAAGCATTTTCCATCACACAGGGAGAAGTGCAGTGGATGACAACCGCTTTTTTAATGACAAATGGGATTATGATTCCTGTTTCAGCATTTCTGATTGACCGGTTTACAACAAGGGGATTATTTTTAACAGCGATTGGCCTGTTTGGTGTTGGGACCATTATTGCCGCTATAGCATCTGCCTATCCGGTCCTTTTATTGGGACGGGTTGTGCAGGCTTCGGGATCCGGTATTATGCTGCCACTTTTGATGACGGTATTGTTGGCTGTCATTTCGGTTGAGCGACGCGGTACGGCAATGGGGATGATCGGCATTGTGATTGCATTTGGTCCGGCAATCGGCCCGACACTGTCCGGCTGGCTTTTGGAACATTTTTCATGGCGCGCTCTGTTTATTACCGTACTGCCGATTGTTGCTGTTACGATCACGATCGCGGCCCTTTTTCTGCGGAATGTGACGGACCTCCGAAAACCGAAGATTGACGTGTTATCGATTGTTTTGTCTTCAGTCGGATTCGGCTCATTCCTGTATGGGTTCAGTATTGCTTCTGAAAATGAATGGAGCAGTCCAATCGTTATCACCTCGATTGCCATCGGTATCGTTGTCATTGGCCTATTCATTTGGCGGCAGCTTATTCTGGAAACACCCATGTTGGAATTCCGGGTATTCCGATTCCGGATTTTCACCCTCGCGATTGTGATCACGATGACGGTGCTTGTTTCATTGATCGGGGCAGAAACATTGCTGCCGTTGTTTATGCAAAATGTCTTGCAATTCACCCCGCTGGAGTCCGGGCTGATGCTGCTTCCGGGAGCGATTGTGATTGGAATCCTGTCGCCGATAACCGGCCGGCTGTTTGATATGTTTGGGGCTAAGTGGCTTGCCTTGATCGGGTTGAGTATTGTAACCGTAACGACGTTTATGTTTACTAGGTTGTCATTGGAAACGTCATTTACGTACCTAACGATTATTTATGCCATCCGCATGTTTGGTCTGTCGTTTGCGTTAATGCCGGTCATGACATCAGCATTGAACCAGCTTCCACCGAAATGGTATGCACATGGGTCGGCTATGGCCAATACATTGCAGCAGATTTCAGCGTCAATTGGTACGGCGATACTTGTGACGCTTGTTGCTATGGGGACTAACCACTTTACGCCGGATGCGGACACTTCCCCTGAATTGATTGGACGCATGGCACAGGTTGTTGGCTTTGAATGGGCGTTTATGGGTAGTACGATTCTTGCGTTCATCGCCTTTATTTTGGCCCTGTTTCTTCACCCGCCGAAAAAAGAAAAAGAAATCGTCCGCCAGATTCATGGTCAGGATGCCAGTTTAAGGTAATATGGAAGAGGGGCTGTCTCATTTATTGGGACAGCTTCTTTTTGTAGTTATAACATTGTAACTGTAAATATAACGCGGGCTATCGGTTTTCCCAACAGCCCGCGTTATTTATTCTATGCTATTTTAGTGTCGTCATTAGCACCATGCTGCACCAACGATAATCAGCAGGATGAACAATACGACGATCAGCGCAAAGCCGCGGCCACCGCCGCCATAGCCGCCGCCATAGCCAAATCCGGCACCACCGTATCCGGCACCACCGACGGCAGGACCACATCCGGCACCACCGAATCCAGCTCCGCCGAATCCGGCACCGCCATATCCTGCTCCGGCAACATTGCCGCCGTAACCGCATCCAGGTCTAGGTCCAAAGCCCATTGATAACCCTCCTTAAAGGTTTTGTATTTTTACGATTTACATTAATAGCCAACGTAAGCTACGCCTACAATAATTAACAGGATAAATAAAACTACGATTAGGGCAAATCCGCCACCGTAGCCTGCTCCGCCTACATATTCACTCATTCCAAAACACCTCCATAACCGTTTGTTAATAATGTATGTCGTTAAACCTGAAATGATATGGGTATTCTCCCAGATAACGCGAATTGGGCTTATGTTTAATCGATTTGAATTTCTGTAATTTCTGTCTATAACCAGTGCAATGGCCCTTACTGAACTTCCCGATCATTCATATAATGCTGTATGTTTTGAATGAATTTGGAGGTGAAAACATGTCGGTTGGCTATTATTATGATCTTTGCTGCCGCCATAAAGGAAGGCCCGTCAAAATAACAACCAGGGATGGCGGAATTCATTGTGGGATTATCAAGCATGTTGATCAACACCGTGTTTTTATACAGCCCATTCATGCCGGCAAGGGGTTAGGCGGGTTTGGATATGGTGGTTTTTATGGACCTGGATATGGATATGGGCCAGGGCTCGGTTACGGTATTGCATTAGGTGCGATTGGTACTCTGGCGTTACTCCCGTTTTTCTTCTGGTAAAGCTTTGCTCGGAAAAACAGGCGACTTCAGATTTCGTCTGTTTTTTCGATTATTTCTTCGGGTTCGATATCCAATAGGTCCTGTGAGGTCAGATTATTGTCCCTCATGTATTTTTTGACCAAATAATAGCCGGCACAGTAACCCGCCATTTTGGGGTATAGTCCCAGACCATAAAGAATCTGCAAATGCTTCCGGCCGGATTTCGGTACTTGTCGATTGGGCATGATCAGGTTTAGACATATTCGTTTTAGTCTACTGTCCGGGTAATAAGATGTCCAATCTGCTGTATAGCGGCTGCCGAATCGTTCACGGACAGCATTTTCCGCCAACCCCTCCAAAATGACTGTATCCAACAGTACATAATCGGTTTCTTTTTTGTTGTATTTAGCTAATCGGCATACGTGGTTGTACTCGTGTGTAAACAGTGCCCGGATTTCGTTTTCCGTGTTATGTTCCGAGATAAACAGAAATACTTTGTCACCAAAGCTAAGTCCTGATTTTCCGTTTTGCTCCTGTCTCAATCGGTGATTATGGGTGTCTGCGGGAAATATAAAAATCGGGATAGCCGGTCCATCCCATTTTTCCCGAAGTTTTCTTTCCTCTCGCTGTACAATGTGCCAGATGTCACGTTTTTGCAATGCTTTAATCAGCCTGTCGCCGTTTTTAAGCGGCTGGCGGTACATGCCGTGCATGACGAGGTGTTGATGAATGTCTACCGATGAAACATCCTCGTTAAAATATTGTTTCAGCTTTTCGCAAAGTTCACTCGGCTGGTCATAAGTATCCCACAGCCATTTATCGGTTCGAATAACACTCATTGGCATACTCCTCATATTTTGTTCATCTAATACGATATGTTATGGCTGCTGTTCCTGTTACGTATCGTTCAAACGGCTTGATTCGCTCATGTTAGACAAATACCTTTTCATTTTTGTCACCCTCTGAATACACTATAACAAAATGGAAATGGGGAGGTGTTATGATGATATACCTTGGAAGACCAGGACGCCCAATGCCACCGACACATCACCCGATGCGCCCGCCCCGGCCACCGATGCAACAACCACCGAAACCATCAGCGACGCAAAGCATACTCAATCAATTCCGCGATGCCGAGGGGAACCTGGATATGGACAAAATCACGACCACCGCACAACAAGTCGGTCAACTATATGGCCAGGTCAGCCCGTTAATCACGAAATTTATCAAACGATGATGGAAGCGTCGTTTTTCAGGGAAGGGGTTATAACAGCGGTGGCCATTCGAAAAGCAACCAAACATGAAACAGAACAAATTGTCAGCCATTCATTACAAGTTCTGGAAGAAGCCAGCATGGGGCATATTCCACCAAGTCAGAAAAAAGCCTGGCAAATGGTCAGACCATTTTTGGCTCATGGTGGCTATTACCTGGTATATACGGAACATGAAGAACTTCAAGGCTGGATCGGTGTCGGGAGCACAATCGATCCTTATCAGGACAAACGGGTTGGCATGATACCAGAGCTATATGTGCTGCCACAGTATCGCAAACAGGGAATTTCTGAAAAACTATGTACTGAAGCGTGCAAACGAATGCAGGCGGCTGGTTTTCAGGCCGTGCAGCTTAATGTGTTTGCCGGCAATCCCAGTAAACAGTTATATGAAAAACTCGGGTTTCAGGACGTGACAACGCTGATGGCATTAAAGCTGGATTAAGATGTCTGATAAAAAAGAGATTGCCATCACAGCATACGATGGCAGTCTCTTTTAGCGACGTAAGATAAATTTGATTTGTATTCCAACCGTAAGCGTGTTAATTTGAATTTACAGAATTTATAAATTTTCAAGACGAAAGGTCATATAGAGGGTGATACAATGGACCGTACTGAACAGAAAGACTGGCAAGTGATTCGGTTCGATGGAATGGACCTGTCATCGATTGATGATGAAATCGCAGCAGAATTCCCGCTGACAGTCATGGTCAATGGCGAGGAATTTGCCACCATGGTCTGCTCCCCGTCAGATCTGGAGGATCTTATTATCGGATTTCTCGCATCAGAAGGGATCATTCGTTTTTATGATGAACTGGACCATATTTCAATTGATGAACAAAAGGGGTTTGCCTACGTTACCATCCATAAATCGCTTGATTCCCTGCAACAGGATCATTCGAAGCGTTTCATTGGTTCCTGCTGCGGGAAAAGTCGGCAGTTCTATTTTAAAAGCGACGTTAAGACAGCCAAAACGATCTACAGCCGCCTCACCATATCCGTTGACCAGTGTTATGCACTGATGGCGCAACTGCAAAAAGCGTCTGAACAATTCATCCGGACAGGCGGGGTACATAACGCTGCCCTAGCAACACCTGATGAACTGTTTGCCATCCGGACCGATATTGGCCGGCATAATGCCCTTGATAAAATTTACGGCCATATGCTGCAAAACCGGATAGCCGTCAAACATAAATTAATTGTCTTTAGTGGTCGTATTTCTTCTGAAGTATTACTAAAAATATCCAAAATAGGTGCTGGCATCTTGCTTTCCAAATCCGCACCAACTGACCTGGCACTACAGTTGGCGGATGATCTTGGTATTACGGTCATCGGCTTTGCCAGAGGTCATAAATTAAACGTCTACACCCACTCATACCGGATTGAAGAAGCGAAGGAACTGTAATTTATGTTTTCAGATGGCTGTGTATGTCAACTGCGGTAGCGAAAAAACAATCTTTAAGAAAATAGTTCCAGATAAAGGTCATAATAGGATTGGATAAATGGTGCATCATAAGTTACAAATGATTCGAATGGAGGATTTGAAATGCCGAAAAAGCAGCAAAAAGTTAATCCCGAAGATAGCCGCCGTATTGCGGAAAAGGATTACGAACCGGAAAATTATCGCGGGAGCACACAGTTTGAAAAGGGAATGGCGGAAACGCATGAACAAGTATCCGATGATTATAAGGAAGGAACGATTGATCGGAAATTAGAGGACGGGTAATCTCTATTGAAATGGATAAGATGTGGCAGATTGACTCAAGCGCCTTTTTATGGGTTGTCATAGAATCGCCCTTGAATTTATACCTTGACGAAAATGAAGTCTCTTTATATAAAAAAGAGGCTTTTTTTATACGTTTTTAATACTGAAATCGGCTAACTCACCGATTTTCAAGCCTGACTTCCGGCCTCTGACCTCTAGAAAAACGTGGCGGGAGCCGAGTTTTTCTTATATAAAAACATCCATTTTATGATCGATCCTGTGCCATTAGCACATTTCTTCAAAACCAATTACATCCGCCTTGTCCCTCTTAAACGTTATTCATACGATAATATGTAAGATCCACACAACATGAATGAAGATGCAGCAACCTTCGATCCACTCTGCTATAACCACTCCTTATAAACAGAAAAATTTTAAACTAAAGGCTTACGCGGGAGGTGAACACGATGTCTGATATGCTGAAAAAGGCAGAACAGAAAACAGGCGTTAATAGCAAGGATATCATGAATCTTGCTCAATCCCTGAATGGCACTGACCTGTCGAATGAAAAAAATATCAGAAAGGTTATCAAAGACGTTTCCAGGATGGCCAATAAAAAGGTTCCGAAAAGTACAGAAGACATGATTGTTGAAACGCTGACGAAGAATAAAGGAAAGATCGATCAAAAGACCATTTCAAAAATGTTATAGCATAATCGGAAATCCCCCTCTGTCATAGGGGGATTTTTGTCCCGCATGTAATGGACAGTAACCCGCCCAAAAACGGCGGCTAACTGCCCATAAATGTCCGATTCTGTTCGGGCCTGCAGGATGTAGGTCACAAAGGCGTTGCAACAGGACAAGGAAAGCTGCGACAGCGATACATCGCACGAAGAAAAAGTGCTTTCCTTTTTCGAGGACGTTGCGAACTTAGCCTTTGTTCGGGCCTGCAGGATGTAGGTCACAAAGGCGTTGCAACAGGACGTTGCGAACTTAGCCTTTGTTCCTTAATATCAGTGGGAAAAGCACCCACTGAATGAAGTTTCACTTTATATATCCTATATCCTTTCCCAGAAACGCTGCATTGCAATGGCGGAGACAAAGTCTTCACCAAAGTTGGGATTATTTGTGGCAAACACGACACCAGCTAAGTTATTTATTTCTGTTGCGTGAACATAAGACTGTCCTGTTGAGGCAACACCGATTGGTTTATAATGTGTATAGGCATTTTGCACGAAATTCGCCATGTCCTGATCGAATTTCACCTGATTCTTAGAGCTGCCGCCAACGACGTAGAGTGAGTCATACAGATAGGGACTCGTTGTAAGAAATGTCTGATCAACTTTGAGTTTTGTGCCATCCGCTCCTGTAACTGTACCAAGTTGTTCACTGACAATTTCAATAATAACACCACATTGCTGTAGATAGTTAAGCATACTGATTACCTCATTACCGTTAAAACCATTGCCAATCAGGACACCTACTTTTTGTGTATAGGCATAACTCGGTGTACTGTACTGGCTAAGTGAAGGGAAACTTGTGGAAACGGGTACATGCGATCCACTTGGACGCTCGACACCAATATTATCAGCAACGGTGCACGCCAATTCCTTATCGACATTGACCAGCAAATTGACGTTTTGCTGGCGGACAGATTCGCTTTCTACTTTCCCGAGCTGATAGCTAAATCCTTCGATCGTATGCTGCTTTTCAATAGGTGTCATACTATTCCAGAAAATTCTCGGTTGCGTAAAGTAATCTTTGAACGAATCGCTTCGGGCACGTATGACGTGTCCTTCCACTTTTTTTGGATAATGTTCATACCCCCCTGCTTCCGGGGGTGTCGTGTATGGCGTATTATGTGCCAACGAGTTTTCATGATAGTTTACCTGATCCACATCGATTCGATACCTCATAGGGCCTCGTCGCTGATTATTATGAAATGGGCAAATCGGTTTATTGATCGGTAATTCTTGAAAGTTCGTTCCAATTCGATGTACTTGTGCAGCATGATAAGCAATTAACCTTCCCTGCAACACGGGGTCATTGGAAAAGTCAATTCCCGGAACGACATTTGTAGGATTAAATGCGGCTTGTTCTGATTCTGTATGGTAATTATCAATATTTCTATTTAACGTCATCTTCCCGATAAGGTGAACAGGGACGAGCTCTTCTGGCCAAAACTTTGAAGGATCGAGAACATCAAAGTCATATTTGAATTCATCCTCCAGCGGAATCAGTTGGACACCTAATTCATATTCAGGATAAGCGCCCATGTCAATCGCTTCTCGTAAATCTCTCCGGTGGAAATCTGGATCAAGTCCGCCGATTTTCAGTGCCTCATCCTGAAGCAGGGAATGAACACCAAGGACAGGCTTCCAAACAAACCTGACAAAAGTTGCTTTGCCTTGTTCATTAACAAATAGATACGTATTAATCGACCACGATTCCATCATTCGATAATTGCTTACAATACCTCGATCAGACATGATCCACTGCACCATATGAAGTGCTTCCGGGTTATTGGCTACATAATCCCAAAAATAGTCGTGTGCGCCAGAAGCTGTTGGTATATCATCATCCGGCTTAGATTGGTACGCGTGCATCGCATCCGGAAATTTCATTGGGTCTTGATTAATTAATACAGGCATATCAATTGTTGTCAGATCGTAATTTCCTGCTTCTGTATAAAACTTAACGCCCTGACAACGTAAATCCCTTGCCGTATCATAGGACCCTCTAGGCCCTTGTACGGTAGAAAAACGGATAGTTAATGGCGTCTTTTTCCCAGGTTCCTGTAAAAAGCATGCTTTTGTCACATGCTTCATCGACTGATAGCATTCAAACTCCCCATAGGCACTGTAACCTCTTGCATGAACCGTTCTTTCCGGTTCCTCTTCCTGCACAAAATGTGTCATTTTTTCAAAGTAATGCCAATCCTGATGTAATGTAGGACCGCGTTCACCGGCTGATAATATGTCCTCATCATTTGATATTTTTCTCCCTTGACTTGTCGTCATTGGCTTCCCTGTGTTTTGTCTCCGGTACTGATCCAGTTGTTCTTGCTTGATGTTTTCATGACGTCTTTCTTCGTTTCGTGATGACTTATCATCCATGTAAGCTCCTCCTTAATCTAAAATATTTCAACACTTCCTATAAATATGCATTTTTTCCGGATTTATTCATTAAGTTGGTTGAAAGGATTAATATGTTGATCCCTCTATACTGGCATAAAAATTTATTAACC
The DNA here is from genome assembly GCF_042679865.1 of Lentibacillus salinarum. Classification (NCBI taxonomy): domain Bacteria; kingdom Bacillati; phylum Bacillota; class Bacilli; order Caryophanales; family Bacillaceae; genus Lentibacillus; species Lentibacillus salinarum. The sequence goes on from NZ_JBHTNH010000056.1 coordinate 19,944, forward strand.
TTTATATACTTATGCACGTTTCTGAAGCTGATTCCAGTTAACGATCGTTCGTGCCTTGATGATTGTTAGGGTCAACCATATCTTTAGCCTTTTCAATCCCTTGCGCCACCATTTCATCAGCAATCGTCGCAACGTCTGTATCATATTTTTCTTCATCTGATACCTCAAATTGTAGTTTCTCAGCATAGGGCGCTGATCGATTCATCATGTAAGCTGACATAACCTCAGAATAGACATCACGAGCTTTTTTAGCGTTTAGTTTTCCTTTTACAATATCATTCATTAAATTAAGTGCAAGGATATTCGAAGCTTCCATTTCACATCGGGATGATGCTTCACCTCTTGTTCGTTCAACGATGACACTTCCATCAAATGTTGCAATCTCACTGAACAGTTCGGGTGGAACGGCGTAGTTAATATAATTTTCGATAACATCGGTATGAGGCTGTGGAAAATCGTGAGGAATCGCGTCACGATAAACAATGGTTCGTTTCCAGGGGCCATTGTTATACCAAATCAGTCTGCTTTCAGTAGCTTCGTTTGGAGGACCGTATTGGTCTATTGTAAGATCAGCTGATTTTTTAGACATGGCATTCCAATCATGAACAATAGCTTTAACTTTCTCCAAATCTTCAAACGTTTTAGTTGTTTTCTCAGCACCACCAACGGTCTGTACTTTAAAGTCACTTCCTATGGAAATTCCTGCAGTTTTCAATTTCTCTTAGCGTACCTCCATTTTTATTTTGCTATTATTATGTGACAAATTCTTAACATTAAACTCTGTTTAGAACATTACACCCATCAAATTTTTCCTCAAAATGCCTAACATAAAAAATCTGCATAATCACTCACCCGTTTCATATAGTAATATCAGCCATAAAGGAGGAATGTCAGATGGAAAAAACGAACATGATTAGACAGGGATTATATTTACAGGGTTTGCCTGTCTATGAGGCGGATATCCCGTTTATTCATAACATACTTTGTACGATGAATCAGGCTCAGGCGTCTCTCACCGCATTCCCTCATCTGAATCAAGAAGTACCCATGACGATTGTTGATAAGGCGTTAATGCGCGATGAGTGAATTAGCCTTCCTAACTGCTAGTGAGCTTGCACCCTTAATCCAATCACGGCAACTGTCGCCGGTCGAACTGACCAATCATATGTTAAACCGCATCAATACAATGGATTCGAGTCTCCATACATATATTACACCTCTTCACGATTTAGCCCGCCAGCAGGCAAAAAAAGCAGAAGCTGATATAATAAGCGGTGCCTATAAAGGACCTCTCCATGGCATTCCGATCGGAGTCAAAGACAATTACTGTACAACAGGCATACGAACGACAGTCGGTTCAAAACTTTTTGCAGATTTCATACCTGACAAAACGGCGACAACAGTCGACAAGCTGTTAGGAGCAGGGGCCATTATGCTGGGAAAACAAAACATGCATGAACTTGCCGCTGGATCAACCGGGACAAATCCGTTCTTTGGCACAACCCGAAACCCATGGAATACCCATCATATGCCAGGCGGATCAAGCGGTGGCGGCACTGCTTCCTTGGCAGCCGGTCTGACAACACTTGCAACTGGATCAGACACATTTGGTTCGATTCGCTTACCTGCTGCTATGTGTGGTGTTTACGGTTTGAAGCCGACTTATGGGCTCACGAGTACGCATGGCGTTTTTCCTACAGCGATGTCATTAGATACTGCCGGACCCATGGCACGGTCGGTTTCAGATTTGACTTTGATGCTTCAATGCATGGCAGGCTTTGATGCCAATGATCCTGCAAGCCTTAAGGCACCCGTTCCAAATTACACGGAACATCTCAATCAAGGAATCAATGGCATAAAAATCGGTATTCCGTCTTATTATCTCGAGGGATTAGATCCCGATGTCGAAAAGCTTTTTCAGCATGCGATCACAACATTGCAGCATTTAGGAGCTGACATAAGGAAAATGACGATCCCTGAATTAACGCTGTCAACGTTTTCAGGCTATGCCATTATCACTGGAGAAGCATCTGATTTTCATTACGAATGGCTGCAGACGTGTTCAGAGGATTATTCCGCGGATAACCGGACATTCTTTTTATCCGGTACATTGACGAATACACCCCAATACGTCAGAGCTCAGCAAGCCCGAAGAAAGATGACAGAAGCATTTGATAAAGCCTTTGAAGATGTTGATGTGCTGCTAGGTCCGACGATACCGATGACAACGCCGGCGTTCAGTGAGTATTGGATCGAGCAGAATTTAGAGGTGATAAGACGCTGCTTGCCATTTACCTCCCCCGTCAATTTAACGGGAACGCCAGGCTTAGCTGTACCAATGGGATTAGACAAAAAAGGACTTCCTGTTGGTATGCAATTCATTGGCAATCATCTTTCCGAAAAACGCCTACTGCAGGTTGGTAATGTTTGGGAGCGAACAGAACCATTAAGTATAAGGGCATGAGCACGAGGCGGTCACGGGAAACCAATGTCCGGCAATGAACTTTCAGATGGTTTAGAAAGACTGGTCAATCACTTTGACGCGATAGCGATTCCGGATTATGGCCGCTATGTGAACTAATTTTATTTAGAAGACCAAGGCTTGGTGCTGCACGCCTTGGTCTTTTCTTGGTTAGTGTTCTGAATAATCGCTGTAGATGGCGGTGAAGCGGGAGAGCAGCCTATTCGCAGGGAAATGCCAGTGGTGTATTCCAACCATAGGATTTTCCGAGCCGGTAGTAATGATCAACAATGTGCTGGTTCAGTCCCTGGTATTGCTCTGGAACGGGCGGGAGTTTATCCGCGTCTTCTTGCTGCCAGACCGATTGTCCTGGAGCCACAAAACGGTTATCACCGATTCTGACGCCATTTGTTACTGTAGCGTTGTGCATGATCACACAATTCCGCCCTATGACCGCATCATAAATGCTGGCATGCTGTCCAACGTAAGTATTGTATCCAATGAACAATGGCCCGTGAACGGCGGCATGATGCAAGACACTATTTTCGCCTTCCAGATAGACGCCCCATTTTTGATCATTGACGACAACGTGTTCTCTGCCTGGATGGACATGCATTAAGACATTATCCTGTATGTTCGTACAGGGACCAACATAATAAGGATACCCCGAATCTGCGCGAAGCAAATTTTTAAAGCCCACAAACACATCATCCGCTATCGTGATGTTACCGATTATCATAGAGTCCGTTCCGATAACCGCTTTTGGACTGATTTTGGGATAACTGATACTGGTCACTTCTTCGACAGGCGGATTTTGATAAATAATTGGATAGAGATTCATACATATTTCTCCTCTCTTTTTAAATCCTATATCAGCCTATGTCAGCCTTTTTCCGAAAGTTCCTGGGGCTATGCCGGGAATTATTGTCGTCGCGCCAACCATTTATTTTAACGACAGGCGGGATTGAACGCCGTATGCTGTCCATCGAGAAAACGTTGGTGAATGGAATTTGTATAAATCCTTCTCCTTAGGCCCATCATTTTGGAGGGGGTAACAATGCAAATAAAGGAATTAGCGCCATCAATGGCGAACTATAATTGTAAGGCTTATTGGGGTGATCGAGGCGAATGAGGAAATTTTATAGTTTTGGAATGCTGTTTCTTTTTCTGACCGTATGTTTGATAGGGTCGTTTGCTATAAATAAACCAGAACAGACAGATAGCGGGGAAGAGGCGTCCAATATGTTAGGTGAAAAACTGAATCAATTGATTGAAAACGAGCCGAAACTAAAGGGTGCGATCGCTGGAATAAGTGTTCGTCACGCCTCAACAGGCGATAACATTTATGACCATATGGGGGATGTGAGGCTGCGTCCGGCTTCCAACATGAAGTTATTAACAGCTGCCGCAGCACTTTCCGTATTGGGAGAGGATTATACGTTTGTGACAGAAGTGCTGACTGACGGATCTGTATCAAATAATGAACTGAACGGCGACCTTTTTTTAAAAGGGAAAGGTGATCCAACACTGCTGCCTGAAGACTTTGATCTGTTTGCTAAAAAAGTGCAGGAAAACGGCATAAATGTAATTGAAGGGGATATTGTCGTGGACGATACATGGTATGATGATGTCCGTTTGTCGCCTGATTTAGTCTGGAGCGACGAGCAGTGGTATTATGGGGCACAAATTTCTGCATTAACCGCTTCACCAGATGAAGATTTTGACGCCGGAACGGTCACGGTTAACGTACAGCCGGGTGACCCTGGGGAGAAACCAGTGGTCACCGTATCACCCGAGACGGCTTATGTACAGGTGAACAATCAAGCCGAAACGATTGCGGCAGACGGTGAAGACGATTTATCAGTGGCGCGCGAGCATGGCGGCAATACGATTAAGGTGGAAGGGACGATACCCGCCGGGTCAGCCAATATCAACGAATGGATGGCTGTCTGGGAACCGACTGGCTATGCGCTGGATTTATTCAGGCAATCGCTGGAAAACCAGGGGATCACGTGGACCGGCGAGGTGAAAATTGGACAAGCTCCGGAAAAAACGGATGAATTATATACACATGAATCGATGCCGCTGTCTGAGCTGCTTGTTCCGTTCATGAAATTAAGCAACAATACCCATGCTGAGGTGCTTGTCAAGGAAATGGGGAAAGTTGTACATGATGAAGGCACCTGGGAAAAGGGGTTGGATGTTATCGGAACAACACTAGAGAAATTGGGAGTAAATACCGATTCGCTTACCATCAGAGACGGATCGGGTATTTCACATATGAATCTGATTCCCGCCAATGAAATCACGACATTGCTGTATGCTGTACAGGAGAAATCCTGGTTTGATACATACCTGAACGCGCTTCCTGCAGGCGGCACATCAGACCGGATGTCCGGTGGAACATTGCGCTACCGGATGGATGGGCAAACCGTTATGGCCAAAACAGGGACGATTGATGGTGTGAGTACCCTGTCAGGTTATGTGGAGACAGCGCAAGGGGACAAGCTGATTTTTTCCATCATGCTGAATAATTTGCTTGATGAAGAAGATGCACCGGCAATCGAGGATAAAATGGTCGAAATGATAGCACGTGAAAAATAGAAGGGAGCCCGTTTTGGGGCTCCCTTTTTAATACCGGTTATATTCCGGAAAGTTATTGATTGTTGTTTTGCTGTGCTTGAGTAGCCTGCTGGCGAGCCTGCTGTACCTGCTGCTGTGCCTGCTGTAGCTGCTGCTGTGCCTGTTGTACTTGTTGTTGGTTTTGCTGTGCACCGGCTTGCTGTTGTGCATTTTGCAGCTGTTGTTCAGCTTGCTGTACCTGCTGCTGTGCTTGTTGCAGCTGCTGCGGATCGGCGCTGGCCTGTGCTTGCTGGACAGCCTGCTGCGCCTGCTGTGCTTGTTGTACCGCTTGTTGCAGCTGTTGCTGCTGTTGGTTCTGTTGTGCCATTACATATAACCTCCAGTTAAAATTTTTCGAGCTGCATAGCGCTCTGTCGTTAGCATGCCGTATGTTTTAAAAAATATGTATCTTATTTGAAACTTTTTTCCATTAATGATGTTAAACCTGTGACATGACACTTCTATTAAGTCCGCAGTTTTTTATTTTTGCAGGTTATCACATATAATCCATCCCTATGAATAATAAACTGTCCAACCTTACATACTAACCGTATTACGCTTATCTATTTCAAGAGGGATGCACCCATGAACAAAAAAACAGCTCAGAAACAAGTACGAAGGGATTTTGAAAAGCTATTAAACACATTACAAACGAAAGACGGTTTTATTTATTTCCGGCATGAGCACGAAAACGGAACAATCCATTTAGGGTATTTAAAAACAGGTGTTGACCCGCAAAAACTGGAAAAATACATCCTGCCCCGGGTGCAGGACTATGCGTACCAGGATTTAACCGAACTGAATGCGCATATCCCGTTTACCAAAACGGAATTAACTGATGATAACAGTCAGATTCAGGAAAAACTGACGCAGGGTTTTGTATTTCTTTATATGGAGAATGCCAGCCCCTCATACTTGCTGATCCCACTTCCACTTGATGAAAAACGTCAGGTAGACACTCCTGAAATCGAATTCAGTGTTGTCGGGCCAAAAGAAGCGTTTGTGGAAGATATTGATACCAATTTGAACTTAATCCGAAAAAGGCTGGCCATCCCTGAATTAAGTGTCAAAAAGTTAAAAGTTGGTACCATCACAAAAACAGAAGTCGCGGTTTTATCAATTGATGGCATAGCTGACAAGGAAAATGTGAATACGGTCATCCAACGCATCAAAGATGTGGATATCGACCAGGTCATTGACAGTTCATTTATTCAGCAGTTAATCGCTGATAATAAAAATTCACCATTCCCGCAGCTTTTGGATACGGAACGGTCTGATCGGATTGCCTCTGTACTTGTGGAAGGGAAAGTGGCGGTCGTTGTTGACGGTTCGCCGCATGTTCTACTCGGACCGACAACGTTGATTGAATTTTTTTCCGCATTTGAAGATTATTTTTTAAATTGGATGACTGCGTCGGCGTTTCGGCTGATTCGTTTGGTTGCCGTCTTTTTCTCGATTTTAATCACCCCGTTGTATGTGGCGATTTTGACCCATCATTTTGAAATTGTACCGCAAATATTGCTCGGTACACTCGTTAACTCTCGGTTACAAGTGCCATTCCCGCCTATTTTGGAGGCAATCATTCTTGAGTTTACCATTGAGTTACTGCGTGAGGCAGGAGCCAGGCTGCCGACCAAAATTGGTCAGACCATCGGGATTGTGGGTGGTATTGTCATTGGTACAGCGGCCGTTGAAGCGGGGCTGACAAGTAATGTGCTGCTGATTGTAGTTGCCCTGGCGGCATTAGGGTCATTTACAACACCCGTGTATAAAATGAGTAACACCATCCGGCTGATCCGCTTTCCATTACTGATCATGGCACACGTTTATGGATTGATTGGTCTGACAATTGCCATTGCTTATATTATGGTACACCTGCTGCGGCTGACGTCGTTGGGAAGGCCGTTTTTTGCCCCGATCTTTCCATTTCGGGCAACCGATTTCAAAGATTCTTTAATCCGTCTGCCGTTTGACATGCAAAACAAACGCCCGTATGAAGTGCGCCCAACTAAAGTTGAACGGCCTGTTGAAAAAGCTGATCATAAGTAGAGGGATAGACAATGGTTGCAATCAAAGATAAAGTATCGAAGCTGATGGTGTTTTTTCTCATCTCAGGTTCGCAAATAGGTGTCGGCTTTCTTGGCTTCCAAAGCATCATTAGCCAACATGCCGGCCATGATGCCTGGATGTCGCTCATTATATCGGGCGTCGGTGTCAGTGTGATTATATGGATTATGTATCAGCTGCTTAAGCATAACGACGAAGGTGATATTGTTGCGATTCACCAGTTCACGTTTGGTAAATGGCTCGGTGCGTTCTTGACGGCACTATTCGTGCTGTACCTGCTTTTTTTGGCAATTGTTGTGCTGCGAACGTATATCGAAATTATTCAGGTATGGATGTTTCCGCACCTAAAAGTGTGGGCCTTTTTACTGCTTTTGATTCCTCTGATTTATTATATCATTTCAGATCAATTCCGGACGGTCGTCGGGGTCTGCTTCCTCGGCATCGTCTACCCGTTCTTTTTGAATTTGACATTGTTTTTCCCGTTAAAGTATGCGGATTTCACCCACCTGTTACCGGTTATGGAGCATTCCATCACGCAACTGATGCAGTCCTCATCAGTGGCCATTCTTAATTTTATGGGCTTCTCGGCAATTCTTGTTTTTTACCCGTTTATCCGGGGCGCTGAGCAGTCACAACGATATGCCCATTATGGCAATCTCTATACGACTGTCCTGTATCTTGCGGTTTGTCTGATTGCCTTTGTTTATTATAACGAAGGTGAATTGGAGCGTATCGTTTGGGCGACGTTAGGACTTTGGCGAATTATCGAACTGCCGTTTATGGAGCGTTTTGAATACTTCGGGATTGCGACCTTATTCTTTACCATTTTGCCGAATGTCGTTTTGCTTATCTGGGCCGCCACAAGAACAGTGCATAGAGCCTTTGGTTTCAACCATAAAAAAGTGGCGGTTGTCTTGCTGGGTGTGATATTCATCGCCTGCGTTTCCTACGGGGGAAGGCAAGGTGTTAATATTTTAAATGACACAGCCGGAGGTATTGGACGGGTGTTCTTATTCATTTATGTACCGGTTTTGTTCATAATCAACTTGCTTCGCAGGAAGGTGCGGAAACATGGCGGCTCTTAAGTATATTGTCTTTTTTGTCTTTGTCGCAGTAAGTTTGATGCTTAATTTAAATATGCCGAAAAAAATAATCGATCACATCCAAATGGTCACGGTTGCCGGGTATGATACCGCTGAAGAAGATAAACTCCAGGGGACCGTGGTGACGCCTGATTATACCCAGCCGGATCAGGTTGACGATGTGGTTTATACGGATACTGCCGGGACGGTGTATGAAAACAGGGTTAAACTGAATGCCAAATCGACGGAACGGTTACTGAACGGGAAGCTGCAAGCGGTGTTGTACAATCAGGATTTGGCGGAACAGGGGATTATTGACTTTATTGAATTTCTGACAAGAGATCCGTCTATCGGGGGGGACGTGTACCTAGCTGTGACAGAAGGCCCGACGCGTGACATCATAAATGCTGTTCAGACGAATAAAGGAATGGGTATTTTTTTTAAAGACTTATTCGAACATAATATTGAACACGGTAATTTACCGCAAATTAATTTAAAAGAATTCGTATCCGGCTGGAAAAGTGCCACCCGGGATCCGTTTTTGCCACTGCTTACTGTCAGCAATGGTGTTCCGGAATTGACGTCCATTGCCTTCTTTGATGATAATCAAATGGTTGATACACTGCCAGTTGAAAGGGCCATCATATTTAAAATGCTGTACGAAGAAATTAATGATGGCCAGTACCAGTATAAAAGTAGTGACTACTACATATCAGTTGAAAATCTTGAAACTGCTAAAGATGTTTCGGTGGAAAATAGCGGTGGAAGCACTGCTGTGACCATCAATCTGCAACTTCGGGGCAGCATCAGGGAGTTCACCGGCACTCAAGTATTAGATAAGCTGGCTAACGTTGAAAGCGATATTGAAAAGGATATTACGCAAAACGCTGAGAAACTTATCAGCCGATTTCAGGAGTTGGCTATCGATCCACTCAATATTGAAGGTGATGTAAAGGCCAGTAACCGGCATCATGATAAGGAACAGTTTAAGGATGTGTACGAAGACATGCCGATTAATGTTAAGACAGATGTCAAATTGACTGAATCGGGGACAAGACGCTGAATGTGCTATGTTTTTACAGAATTACCAGACTTATCCAATCCAGAAGTGTGAACGGGTGCCGGACACCCGTCGTTGACTTGCGAATCATGTGATGTCATCAATTGAAAGATACGTTTTATCAAAGCCCAAATGGACCACTTCCCATAAATAAAACGAAGCAATGGTCAGGTGCGGTTCCCAGACAGGCTTTTTGTCTAGCAAAATCTTACGACGCTCGGACCGGTCCACGTTGTACAGCCATTTCGCCCCGCGCTGCAGGCCGATATCATCAACGGCCAGCACATTCATCCGGCCAAGCGAAAAGATTAGAAACATTTCAGCTGTCCACTTTCCGATGCCTTTAATACGCGTCAATTGTTTGATGACGGACTGATTATCCAGCTCACTAATCCGGTCAAAGTCAAGGGTATTGTCATAAACGTTGGCGGTCAGATCACGTAAGTAAACGATTTTCCGGCCGGATAAACCGGCTGCTCGAAATTGGTCATCGGGGACATGCAAAATGGCCTCAGGTGTCATATTCCCTTCAACCAACGCTTCCAGCCGCCCGAAAACCGCATTGGCAGCCTGCACAGAAATTTGCTGGCCGATAATTGAACGGACCAGGGATTTGAAATAGTCAGGACGCATCGGAACCGTTAATTCCCCGACAACGTTAATCAGTTTTTTCATGTTCAAGTCTGTCGTGGCCAATTCCTTCACAGCTTCATCAGACGGGCCAATCACGAATGTATCCATAAGTCACCTCAAGCGTCATTTTAAAGGTTTTTGGGATTTTTGACAAAATACACGATCGATGTATTGAATTGTTAGCCTAAATAGGGTACGTTTGATATGATATAGATGATGTCTAATAATGAATCTTTTTACAGAAACGCTTTGATACCAATCAGGAAAGGTGGATGTATATGAGTAAACCAAAAATTGTCGTCCTCGGCGCTGGTTATGCCGGAATGATGACAACAAGGCGGCTAATGCAGAAATTAAGCCCCGAGGAAGCGGAAATCGTGCTTGTCAACAAGCATAACTATCACTATCAGACAACATGGCTTCATGAAGTGGCGGCTGGAACAGTTAATCAGAATCAAGCGCGTATGATGATCAGTGATGTGATTAATCCGACACGCGTCAATCTGATTTATGATGAAGTCGTCGAAGTGAAAAAAGATGAGAATCGTGTTGTCTTGAAAAATAGTGACATTACATACGATTACCTTGTGATTTCACTTGGGTTTGAAACGAATACATTTGGCATTAAAGGCATGGAGAAAAATGCGTTTTCCATAACGGATATTGAATCAAGCCGGATGATCCGTGAGCATATTGAGTATCAATTTGCCAAATATAGCACTGCCCAGAATCCAAAAGACGAGGACTTGACCATACTTGTTGGCGGCGGCGGTTTTACCGGCATTGAGTTTGTCGGAGAGCTGGCTGAGAAAGTACCGGAATTGTGCAGGAAGTATGATATTGACCGCAGCAAAGCACGGATTGTTAATGTGGAAGCTGCTCCACGTGTTTTGCCCGGGTTTGATGATGATCTTGTTGCGTATGCCAAAAAGTCTCTGGAAGACCGCGGGGTTGAATTCAGAGAAGGTGCGAAAATCTCTGAGTGCAAGAAAAACAGCTTTGTTATCGGGGAAGAAGAAAATCAGGAAGAAATTAAAGCCGGTACCATTGTATGGACTGGCGGCGTAACCGGCAATGCTGTTCTTTCCAAGTCCGGATTTGAACTGACGAAAGGAAAAGTAACCGTTAATGGTGATTTACGTGCACCTGGTGAAGAGAATATTTTCATCCTTGGTGACTGTGCATGGGTGATGAACGAGGCAGAAGGCAAGCCATTCCCACCAACCGCCCAGGCTGCCATGCAGCATGCGGATACATGTGCCGGCAATATCAAAGCGCTGTTGCGTCATGAACCATTAGGCAAATTTGTGTTTGATGATAAGGGTACCGTTGCTTCCCTTGGTGAGGCAGACGCCATGGGAACAGTATTCAATGACTATCAATTGTATGGAAAATCGGCTGTATCGATGAAAAAAGTCATCGACAACCGCTACCTGTTCCTGCTTGGCGGTCCGAAACTTATCTTGAAAAAAGGCAAACTGCGCATGTTTTAATCATTGAGGAGGGACATTTTATGAGAAATGGAATACTGTATGCATTGCTGCTTGCCCTGGCAACCGTTGCAGGTTATACGGTGGCAACACGTGCGCTCGAGGACACAAGAGACTTCAGGTAATAAAATAGGAACCGGGAATTTGCAACCATCCTACCAAACCGGTGGGGTGGTTGTTTCTTTAGGCTCAATTATATCAAAACCTATAAAAAGCGCCTTTTGTGATGAATGTCACTATCTGCATCGTATATATCTTATATACTAGAGGAGAGAGGAGGATATTTTTATGAGCATGGGGTTGATTATTTTTTTGGTCGTCCTTTTCATTGCAGCGTTGGGTGGCACATTTTTTGCTTTTAAACAGGAAGAAAAGAAAATGAAAAAATATGAAGAAGAAGGTGACACGGTAGAGGATCAATTAAGACGGTCACATGAATACGAATCCTCATCATTAAAGTCCAATATTCCGTTGCAGTTGGCCATATATGGTGTGACCATTCTACTCTCACTTATCGTCTTTGCTGTTTATTTATTTTAGAGGTTGTTCAAAACCTTTCCGATGCAGAACGTCACATATCAGCCAGTGTACAGCATTCATGTTTTTAACGTATTATCAAATACTACAAGACAGGAGGTGGTTATAGATGTTAACCGTAATCTTGTCTTTTTTATTGACATCAGCTCCACTAACGGTAACAGACGATGGCCAAGTGGCAGCTGAACTGGTGAAGGAAGATTTTGAACGCCTTTATGTTGATCGATTGCTGATTGATGATGAAAAACTGGCTTTGCAAATGGATATACTTGACGAGAAAATGTATCAAAAGCCAGTAAATGCTAAATTGGATGATGATGGTAACATCATACAGGAAAAGCTTGGTGTTGAACTGGATCGGACGAAATTCCGTCAGCTGTTTCAGCGTTACTTCTACGAGGGAACCCCTCCAGATAAGGTTGAATTGCCCGGCCGGAGCGTTTATCCTAAAGTGGACAGTGAGCTGCTTGCAGAAATCCGTGAACATGAGATTGGCCGTTATGTAACGACCTTTAAGCCTGGTAACGAAGAACGTTCGCGTAATATTGAGCTGGCGGCTGAAGCGATTAATAATCATGTTGTCTTCCCTGGTGAGCGGTTTTCCTTTAATGATGTGGTCGGAAAACGAACGGAAGAAAAAGGTTATCAGCGGGCCCCCGTCATTGTTAAAGGCGAATTGTCAGAGGATATCGGCGGTGGTATCTGCCAAGTCTCCTCGACATTATATAATGCGGTTGATTTGAAATCCATCGATATCACCGAGCGCTATTCACACAGCCGCAGTGTCCCCTATGTGCCGCCGGGCCGTGATGCGACTATCAGCTGGTATGGCCCTGATTTTGCTTTTACGAATCAGCATAAACAGCCGATTTTAATCCGGGCATCAGCGAACGATGGTCATATGGAGGTGCAGGTATTGTCTGCTGAACCGTCATAAAACAACGATTTATGATGGTTGTTTACGAATCAATTCTGCAGCCATCATCGCCACATTGCTTGACCGGAACAAGCTTCCGGTTTTTCGCGATGGTATTGTACATGAGCTCACCGAGTCCAACCCACTTAAACACGTACAGAATGGGGAGGATGGGCCATAGGGGCGGCAGTTTTTTGCTTATCGCGATGATGGCGTCATAACCTTGAAACCATTGGCCCCGGTCATAGACATGCAGTTTTTCCGCCATTGCTTTCGGATAGTTTTCCAGATCACGAAACGATGAATAACGGAGCCGGTTACGCCAGTCAATCTTTTTCCAGAATACAGATGAATGGGTACATAGCTTGCAATAACTATCATAGTAAACGATCATGCCACAACACCCCTTTCCGGCTGCGGACCAAATGATTTTTCCTTTATTTTAACACAAAACTTGGTTAACATTTAAGACAGAAGGAGGAAGGGCTCATGGATATATTAAATGTGAATGATCATTTTCAGGATGACCTGTCGTCTGACTATAAAGTTCAGCTTGAAGAAATCTTGCAGGAATTCAACCGCAGTCACTATCCAAATGTGCTGTCAAAATCAGCTGCTTTGCGCTCAGAAGCTGATCTTGACCGGCAACTAGCCGACAAATTGAAAATGGTGGAGGCTATCTGTCATTCGGAAATGGGTGAAGTTAAAGCGGCAACCGACATCATCTCCGAATTATATCACGATTCAACGATTGATTGGATGTTGCTTGGTGAACTGGCGTATATGTGCGATTACAAGCTGGCCCGCCGTATCCTGAGTGCGGCAGTACAGATGATGGAAGAAACGGATACCGTAGACCGGATTAAACTGGCTCGCGGTTATCTGGTGCTGGCTGAAACGGAGGAGCAACTGGAAAAATATGCACGGGCGATTAAATATTTTAAAACAGGACTTACATATTTTCAGGCGAACGAGACACCTGATCAATATATGATATTGTATCTCCATTTCAAAATCGGTATGATGTATTCGATGAAAAATGAAGCGGATGAATCGCTGGAATATTTGAATAAGGTCATTGACATGGCTGGTGATACCAATCAGGAATTGACCATCAACAGTCTCGTAACAATTGCTAAAACATACGGCAGCCGGAATGAAAATGAGAAGGCATACCCGTATTTGCAGGAAGCACTTGAACGATTGGAAGGCTCACCATTGGCGAATAATATGGCCCATGCGGAAGCTCTGACGGAGGTGGCATTTTATTATTTTGACCAGTCCAAGCTGACGGAAGCTGTACCGTATTATGATAGAGCGATTGCCGTCTACCGGAATTTGCCGCAGACGTCCCACCGGAAATTGGGAATGATTTATATGCAATATGCTTATTGCCTCGAACATATGGCAGAGCCGAATATCCGGGAAGCTGCTAAAAGCTATGAAAAGGCCATCGAAAAACTGGAGCTGACAAAAGACCGGGATCTGTTGGAGAACGCGCTAGCTGATGTCATAGCCTTTTTCGATCATACCGGCAACCAGAAGAAAAAGCGTGAATTCGAAAATAAATTTGTCAAAATGGCAAACGCTTAATGGTTTAACTTGACAGGCTGTTTTCGGCGACATAAGATGATAATGAGAATCTTTATCACTTATGACGAGTCATACCGAACGAAACAACTGTAAAAGGAGCGAATGCCATGAAAAAACGTACAATTATTCCGCTGTTTATGTTGCTGTTATTTTTGGCTGCCTGCAACGGTGATGGTCAAAATAGCGACGAAAACGATACGAACAATGCGGACAACACAGATGACAGCGAACAAACGATCACAATAGAAGATGCCATGGGCGAACAGACCATTGAAGGGACACCGGAAAATATCGTGGCACTGGAATGGTCCTATGCCGAAAATCTGCTGGCACTTGGTGTTCAGCCTGCTGGCGTTGCCGACCTGGACGGGTTTCATCAATGGGTGAACATTGATAAGGAATTTGCCGAAAGTGTGGACGATGTCGGAACACGGCAGGAACCGAATCTGGAGGCGATAAGAAGGCAGGACCCGGATCTGATTGTGGCTGTCCAGTTCCGGCATGAGCAGTATCTGGATCAGCTGAAGGACATTGCACCGGTTGTCACATTCGCCCCTTATGGTGAAGAAGCCATTCAGGATCATTATGGAAATATGATCAGTGAAATGGAAACACTTGCGGAGATTGTTGATAAACAGGAAGAAGCTGAAGAGGCGATCGCTGAGTTGGATGCCTTTATTGACGGTCAGAAGCAGCGCATCGCGGATGCCGGTCTGGAAGGATCACCATTTTTAGCCACACAGGCATTTACGGCGCAAAATACACCGACACTGCGGTTGTTTACGGATAATTCGATGGTCGGAAAGGTCATGAATAAGCTCGGTTTGGAAAATGTATATGAGACGGATGAGCCGGAAGTGTACGGCTATACCGAGGTGACGCTGGAAGCCCTGCAAGATTTTCAGAATAAAGAAGATTTACAATTTCTGTACATTGTTCAAGACGATGACAATGTTTTTGAGTCGGATTTCAAAGGCAATGCCGCCTGGGAAAACTTAAGTTTTGTTCAAAATGGCAACACCCATCAATTGCCCGGTGATACATGGACATTCGGCGGTGTACTGTCAAATCAGGTACTGGCGGAACAGCTGGTTGATGCTATGGTAAAAGAGTGATCAGATGACGGTTAATCTGCGAAAATTAATGGTGGCGGTTCTTACCTTTGGAGGTGGAACCGCGCTTTTATGCCTTTTAACATTTATACATATTAACCAGGGAAGTGTGTCAATCTCTGTCAGTACTGTCATCGACGCGCTTATTTCCCCTGAGAATAATTTGGAACATCATACTGTGCGTGTCTTACGGATGCCGCGGGCTGTTATGGGAATTATTGCCGGTGGGGCGCTGGCTGTTTCCGGGGTAGTTCTACAGACAGTTACCAAAAATCCGCTGTCGTCGGCAAGTACGCTCGGAATTCATTCTGGCACATATTTTGCGGTCGTTTTCAGTACGGTATTTTTACCGGCGGCATTGGTTGGGAATGGTGTCATTGTCGCTTTTGTCGGCGGTATCGCGACGTTTCTGATCGTGTTTACCTTGTCGGGCGGCAATAAAGCAACCCCGGTTCGCATGGTGCTGGCCGGGATGATTGTAACGTTTTTATTTTCATCTTTAACAAGTGTTCTGCAAATTTTTTATGAAAACGAAACGGCGGGATTGTTCTTATGGGGGTCAGGCACACTTGTGCAAAATGACTGGAGTGGTGTCAGGTTTTCCTTGCCGATGGTGGCTGTCGGGCTGCTGATCATCTTGGTGATGGCCTTCAAATTGGATACCCTCACGTTGGGGGATGACTTGGCCACGGCACTCGGGCAAAATGTCCATTTCGTTAAATTTGTTTCGATCACGGCAGCTGTTCTGCTGACGTCTGTTACTGTCAGTGTCGTGGGACCGATCGGATTTGTCGGGCTTGTGGCCCCGCACATTATTAAACTGATCGGTTACCGGAAGCATTTGCCGTTATTGATTGCCTCATTTATCTGGGGCAGTAATGTACTGTTGTTAGCTGATGTTTTGGCGCGCATCATTGACCCGTCATTTTCCGAATTGCCTGTCGGGGCGATTACAGCGCTGATCGGTGCCCCGTGGCTTATTTACCTGGTGTTAAGGATGAGGCGGTCCAAATATGGTGACGAAAATACATCCGTCATTGCCGGAAAAGCATCTGCCACCTGGCCGTTGAAAATGGTCATTCCAGTACTGTTCATCATGATTACGTTGACACTGTTCGTCAGTCTGGCATCCGGCAATTATGGGTTTGAGCCTGTTCTGTTATGGAATGCCCTGTTCGGCGAAACAGATGATTTTATGCTCGGACTGATTATGGATTTACGACTGCCAAGGGCGTTGGTAGCTTTGATCAGTGGCATGGTTCTGGCTGTGAGCGGATTGGTTTTCCAAGGTGTGCTGCGCAATCCGCTGGCTGATCCGTCTGTCATCGGGATAACCTCCGGGGCTGGGGTTGGCGCACTGCTGACAATGTATGCTTTTGGTGTGGCTGCTGCCTGGATACCGGTTGGGGCTATCCTTGGTTCTATTATCTTTTTTGTCTTTGTGATGGTGCTGGCGATCCGTGCGCAATTTCAGCCGACGATTTTGGCTTTGCTCGGTATTGGTGTATCCGCATTTGGCCAGGCGATTATTCAAATATTGGTCGTTCGGGCAGATATGAATGTGGCATCCGCATTAACATGGCTGTCGGGCACAACATATGCCAAGGGGTGGCCGGAACTATTGAATTACTTGGCCTGGCCTGTTGTAATATTGCTGCCGTTGCTCATGATACGCATTCGTGATCTGGATACCTTATCACTGGGTGATGATACAGCAAGGGGGCTGGGCTTGAAAGTCATGTCTGTTCGCTTTCAGCTGGCATTATTAGCAACATTGCTGGCAGCGTTTAGTGTCGCGGCAGTCGGTACCATCGGGTTTATCGGCCTGATTGCGCCGCATGTGTCCCGCTTGCTTGTTGGACCAGCTAACCAGCGTCTGCTGCCGGTTACGATGCTCGTTGGCGGCGTCTTGCTGGTTGTAGCTGATGTACTTAGCCGGACGCTTTTAGCCCCGAATGAAATCCCATCCGGAATCCTGGTTGCCATCATCGGAGCGCCGTATTTCCTCTGGCTGATGCGGAAGCGGGCGTAGAATAAAATGATGTTACTAGCCTATATATCATATTTAGCGTGCTAAATCATATAAAATTTAGTACGCTATTTTTTCTTGGCATAACAACGTTCAAATGAATAATTTATAATTGTATCATTTGTAATAACACGACAAATATTCATTGTCATTGCCCTGAAAGTATTGCTAAAACGGATCTTACTTTGCTAAAATCCCTTTTATTATAAAATCGACTTTAGCGTATATTGTGGAAATAGATAGATGTATTTTTTAAAATTTCAACCAGGTACTCTAAATATCTATGTTAAAATAAGTCTAAAGATTGTAACGAAATGGTCTTAAATTGAACATTCTGGGTTTTAAACTTTATGCAATAATCGGGCCAGATTGTTGCATAACTTATTGTGGAGATGATGGAGTTATGAGACGATGGTATTAAGGGAAATGGCAGAAGATTAATTAAATATAACACTAGAGGTAAAAAATGAGGATAAACAAAAATGTAA